>CAZJFO010000012.1:0-34032 GCA_964545465.1 uncultured Neisseria sp. | reverse complement strand
TTTAAAATTTGACTGCTCATTTAGATTCTTCCTTAGACCTCAAATACTGTGATAATTCGTTTAGTGCTTTATTATATACATCTTTCTTGAAGCTAACCACTTGTTCAATAGGTAGCCAATACTCAACCCAGCGCCAACCATCGAACTCTTGTTCTTTATAACGTTTAACATTAATATGATGATCTTTACCTAAAAATTTAAGTAAGAACCAAATCTGCTTTTGTCCACGATAAAAATTGTTATTGCCTCGATTGTAAATCCCAGGAACATCATAATATAACCAACCTGATGTTTTGGCTATTATATCTATATGCTCTGGAAGCAACCCCAATTCTTCATTAAGCTCACGAAGCATAGCTTCTTCTGGGGTCTCAGCATCCGCAATTCCACCTTGTGGAAACTGCCATGAATCCTCACCTTTTCTTCTACCCCACAATACTTCATTACTTCGATTTAGCAAGACTATCCCCACATTTGGGCGATATCCGTCACTATCAATCATTTTATATCCTCTTTTAGATTCTATTACCTGCCAGATTTTATCATATAGATTAACTATTGAATTGGTTATTCAAATTTTATTATAATATGAAATGGTTAAATAATGATAAAATCACGGTAATTAATAAAATAACCTTTTAGGAAAAATGGCATGGATAAGCTTAGTACAGGCAACTTATTAATCGAATTTTTAACTGAAGAATTGCCGCCCATAAACTTAGAAAAAAACGTTGGTGAATCATTCGCTACACTTTTATTTAGTGAATTAAAAAACTATACTTCCACCCCGCCTGAATTTTTTGTAACTCCAAGACGCTTTGCTTGTATTTTTAAACAAATATCAACTACTACCACTGATCAAAAAATCTACAAAAAGGGGCCATCAATAATATCTGGGATAAAGGATAATGCACCAACTAATGCTCTTAAAGGATTTATGAAATCATGCTCTATAGATGATTTTAAAAAATTAGAACAAAGGGATGATGGATATTTTTATGCGAAACAAACTATTCCTGGACAATCTTTGGTGACGACATTACCTCATATGATTGAAACAGCTCTTAAAAAGCTGCCTATTGCTAAAAGTATGCGTTCAGGGAATAAAGACTACTCTTTTGTTCGTCCAATTCATAATTTAATGCTTATATTTAATAATAAAGTGATTTGTGAAAATACTAGTATTTTTGGCTTACACCCTGTTAATTATACTTATGGGCACCGAGTAATGAGTACTGGTAAAATAATACCTAGTGATGCACTTAAATACTCCGAAATTCTATATACCAATGGTCGCGTAATAGCTAACTTTGTAGAGCGAAGAGATAGTATCAAAACACAGCTAAATAAAAATGCAGAAAAATTAAATCTTAAGATAAATCATGTAGATAGTTTACTTGACGAAGTAACTGCTTTAGTTGAATACCCCGTAGTATTAGCAGGTGAATTTAATCTTGAGTTTTTGCAAGTGCCGCAGGAGTGTTTGATTTTATCAATGGCAAAAAATCAAAAATATTTTGCCTTATTAGATACTAATAATAAACTAAGTAATAAATTTCTTTTTGTAGCTAATATTGCTTCAAATAATCCTCAAGTGATAATAAATGGCAATGAGAAAGTTCTCTCAGCACGACTTAATGATGCCAAATTTTTCTATGAGGTAGATAAAGGTCGTAGCTTAGAATATTTCAATGATAAATTACAATCAGTTGTATACCATAATAAACTAGGTTCACAATATGATAGGATAAATAGGCTTCAAAAAATCGCACCACAAATAGCTACGCTTATGAAATTAAATCCAGAAGAGTCAAAAACCACAGCCAAATTACTAAAATTTGACCTTAATACTGAGATGGTTGGCGAATTTCCTGAACTTCAAGGAGTAATGGGAAAATATTATGCACTTTACTACCATAAAAATTATGATATAGCTAATGCCATTGAAAAACATTATTACCCACGCTTTAGTGGAGATGTGCTTCCTGATACACCGTTATCGATAGTAATGGCACTTTGTGATAAGCTTGAGACTGTTGTAGGAATATGGGGTATTGGATTAATTCCAACCGGGGAAAAAGATCCATTTGCTCTAAGACGTATATCCCTTGGTATTGCAAGAATTTTATTAAAATATGATCTTAATTTACATAGTTTATTAAAAATTACTTTTAAGGCTTTCGAGCCCTTCAATCTAAACCTAAATACAGAGGATGAAGTATATAAATTCATTCTAGAACGCCTAAGTAATTATTTAGTAAATATTGAAAACCACCCAATTAATCTAGTAAATAGTGCTTTATCACCAAAACCACATAGTTTTAGCCATCTACATAGCTTACTAAAAAGCTTGCAACAATTTAGTAGTAGCAATGGTCAATTAATTAATGCTAATAAACGCATTAAAAACATTCTAGAAAAAAATGGTTACAACACTCAAACAGTTTCGGACAAACCAAACCCTAGCTTATTTAAAGTATCTGAAGAACAAGATTTGTACAATGCTTATATAACAAAAGTTAGCACTCTCGACAAGTACTCTAAAGAGCAAAACTGGGATAGTTTCTTTGCAACTTTATCAATTTTTAATGAGGTAATTAGTAATTTTTTTGATAAAGTTATGGTTATGGACAAGGATGAAACTATTAAGAAGAATCGTATTGACCTACTAAGATATATATATGATGCCTTTAATCAAGTATGTGAATTGGCGGAGATATAATTATGAAAATAATAATCCTTGATAGAGATGGTGTTATTAATCACGATAGCACAGAGTTTATAAAAAACGCCGATGAGTGGGAACCCATTGCGGGAAGTATTGAAGCTATAGCAAATCTTACTCAAGCAGGTTATAAGGTTGTAGTTTGTACCAACCAATCTGGAATAGCGCGCAAACTATACAGTATGGAAGACTTAAACTTAATTCATGAAAAAATGCATAAAACGGTTGAGCAAGAAGGCGGTAATATTGTGGCAGTTTTCTTTTGCCCACATAAGGCAGATGATAACTGTAGTTGCCGTAAACCCAAGCCATCCATGATTTTGGATATAGTAGATAGATTTAATATTGATAACATAAGTAATCTAATGTTTGTTGGAGATAGTTTACGTGACTTAGAGGCAATAAGTGCTGCTGGAGGTATTCCAGTATTGGTAAAAACAGGAAACGGCAAAAAGACTCTAGCTACCAACAATTTACCGCAAGGAACGTTGGTATTTAAAAATTTATTAGCTTTTAGTGAATACTTATTAACCCCTAAGGACTCTGCATGAAAAATAAACTGACCCTATCTGTAGTATGGCGATCAACTTTATTATGGTCAACGGTTGGTATTTGTGCATTATTATATAATGCAATCGCGATACCTTTAATTTTTGTTCCAGTAAAGTTACGTCATAAAGTAATCAGTTCTTGGGCTTATATATTCACTTTTATGTGTAAGCACGTATGCAAGGTTACTTTTACTGTTGAAGGTCTTGAAAACCTAGTCAAAACTCCTGCAATTATTGCAAGTAACCACCAGTCTGCATGGGAAACTATAGCTTTTGAAACCATTTTCCCACAACATGTATGGATACTAAAGCGTGAAATACTTAGACTGCCTATTTTTGGTTGGGCTATTGCTACACTGTCCCCCATTGCAATTAATCGCTCCAAAGGCTCAGCTGCAATACAACAGATTCTCACTCAAAGTGTTAATCGGATAAAAAAAGGGTTTTGGATTTTAGCTTTTCCAGAAGGTACTCGTGTTGCCCCTGGGGTCAAAATTCCATATAAAATAGGCGTTGCCAAAATGGCAGAGTCTTTGCAAATCCCTATAATTCCAGTAGCTCATAATGCAGGGTATTGTTTAGCACGGGCGGCATTTTGGATGTACCCTGGTGAAATAAAAGTAATAATTGATAAACCTATTTACCCAAATAAAATTCCTGAGGAATTGATCTTAGAGCTTGAGCAAGTGATCAACAAAAACCTTGCTAGCATAACCATCTAGGTCTGTCAGATGTCGCGTTTTTATGTTAATTTACCACTTATTACAAATGTAGCATTAGAACTACCTATGGATGTTGTACGTCATATATTGGTATTGCGCCATAAGGTAAATGATAAGATTGTACTATTTAATGGGGAAGGCACTAGTTACAATGCAAAAATACTTGAAATTAGCCGAAAGACAGTAATAGTAAAAATAGCTGAGCAAATCAAAAACAATCAGCCTGAAAAATTAAACATTCACTTATTACTATGTATTATCGCAAATGACAAAATGGACTTAGCAATTCAAAAAGCAGTGGAGCTTGGTGTTACTGAAATAACACCAATTATCAGTGAACGATCTCAAAAACTACATACTGATAAAATCGTAAAAAGAATGGAACATTGGCAAAAAATTATTATTAATAGTTGCGAACAATGCGGCAATAACATTATCCCAAAACTTAATTATCCAATAAAATTAGACAAGGTATCTGCAAACCATCAGGGTATTAATTTAATTATGAGTACTACTATAAGCAATCAGCAACAACAACATGACACACCAAAACTAGTCCAATTATTAATTGGACCGGAGGGTGGCTTTAGCCAAACCGAACAAATAACTGGCTTTGCCCCACTAATGCTTGGTAATTTGATTTTTCGAAGTGAAACAGCGGTAATAGCTGGGCTTAGTTATGTGCAATTAAAATATGGTAACTGGTAATACTTTTGAAAGTGATAAAAATGCATTTATTACTTTGATATATAAGTTTTTAATGATTGCTTTTTTATATTCTATTTCAGATATTAGCATCTTATTTTAGTAAATTTTTAGAAATACGGTGGCGGCGGTGGCTAACTAATTCTTTTATTTTATAGCTACAAATTTTAAATTTTCGCACTTCACTTTACAAATTACAAAAAATCTTATTATAAAATGTCGCATTCTTATCAAGAAACCAGATATAATATACCTTGATGAGTAAACTTCTGCAGTTGATGGATGAAGAAGCTAAAGAGTTATTATTAGTGTTAGTTATAGAAGCACTCTAAAGAAATAGCATAATCAACAACTAAATTTTAATATTATAAAGTAATATGAATAAAATACAGCAATTAATGCATGATGACATGCAAAAACTAGATTTGGTAATTCGTAATGACCTTAGCTCTAATGTAGCACTTATAAACCAAATTGGCGAGTATATTATATCAGCAGGAGGTAAGCGTATTCGACCTTTACTGACACTTCTTTGCGGTAGAATGGCTGGAATAAAAGATAATGGTTTAATCCACCAAATGGCAGCTATGATTGAGTATATTCATACTGCCACCTTACTTCATGATGATGTAGTTGATGAATCAGGTCTTCGACGAGGGCGTAAAACTTCTAATGCTGTTTTTGGGAATGCTGCTAGTGTATTAGTTGGAGATTTTATTTATACCAGAGCTTTTCAAATGATGATCAAGAGTAATTCACTACGAGTGCTTGATGTGATGGCAAAAAGCACTAATCAAATCTCAGAAGGTGAAGTATTACAGCTCTTAAATATAGGACGAAGTGATTTAACTGAAAAGGAATACTTGGATGTAATTAAATACAAAACCGCTATATTATTTGAAGCATCCGCTCGTGTAGCTGCAATTATCGCTAATACTAGTAGCAAACAAGAAGAAGCATTAGCAAACTGTGCTATTAATATCGGTATAGCCTTTCAAATTGTTGATGATATTCTTGATTATACTGGTGATAGTAATAGTATGGGTAAAAATGTTGGAGATGATTTACTTGAAGGCAAAGTAACACTACCGCTTATATACCTACTAAAAAACGGTAGCGCTTTAGAACAACAAAAAATCAAAGATGCTATTGATAACCCAAACACTGCCGAGGTTAGTTTTATTATTTCCGCTATTAAAAATAGTAAAGCAATTAAATACTGCTCAAATTTAGCCCACAATCATAGTGATTTGGCGATAAAAGAACTTTCAATATTCCCTGATTCAGAATATAAAGATGCCATGGTCGAACTCTCTCATAGCGCCGTTGAACGAATTCAGTAATCAAGTATAAAAACTGAAGATTTAAAGTTAGCACAATAATTTTATACCAATGGCACAGACCTCTGTAACTTAAATAGGCGTTACCTTGTTTAAAATGTTATAATTAGCGCTTCGAGATTAGGAAATAACTCTTAATCAATTTATTATTAAACTTGACTTAGACCTTTTTGAAATTAATAAAGGATAGCGGAAAAATGGTTTACACAAAATTTCTACCACCATATATCAAACAAATAGACTTATTTTCTGCTGGATTTACTCTAGCATTTACATTAATTACATGTTTCATTCTTTTTTTCCCGCCACAAATTGGTATAGCAAATTCAGGAGACTTTGGTAGGATAATTGATATATTTGATTTGTATTATGTTCCTGATTATTCAAACTTTACTCATTTCTATGACACTTTTGTTTTCGGTAGGCCATATGATGCACCAACTTATAATGGCTACATTGCTACCTCTTCAATTTTTATACTGATATCTATTGCAATAAATAAAATCCTTACATTATTTAGTGAAGATAATATATATTATATTTATAGCTTAAGTTTATGTTATTTAATTACTTATATTATAAGCTTTTACCATTTGATTAGAATTGTTAAAACAAAGGTTTCTAATAAGTTAATTGCTAGTTCTATAAGCTGTTTTGCTATACTAGTTCTAACTGATACACTATTTATAGAATATTTTAACTCATTCTTCCAAGAGGGTGGTTTCATTGTCTGCCTTTCATTATTTATTAGTATTTTCCTTAGGTTTAGAAATTATGTTTTGGATGTAATATTGTTAACACTAATTATATTTTCTAAACAACAAAATCTAATATTCATATTATTAACTATACCTTTGTTTATTAAATATGGATGTAATCTTAAAAAGGCTGCTATTCTTGGTATTTGTCTACTTCTACCGTTATTTGTTTACACAAGTATTAATACATATGCAAAAAATCTTAATAATTTTTCTGCATTCTTTAACGGTGTATTGCATAAAAGTACTAAAGAAGAAGGTTATAATTTATTATCAGTACTAAATAAAGATACACGCTATTCATCTTTTAGCGGTCAAGGTTATTGGGGTACAGTAGGAGGAATTCAAAGCAATAAGGACGCTGAACAATACCAACTGCTGCAAGGGGCATTACAAGATATATCACGTGGCAATATTATTACTGGATATATGCTTAACCCTTCTAAAATGATGAATAATATTATAGATTATTTAAATATAGTTTCAAAAGAAGGTACTTTTGCTCCAAATTTAGGGAACTATAAAGTAGATCAAGAAAACAAAACAAGAGTTGAATCTTTCCATATTTTTTCAGATATACTAAAAAATATTAATTATGTATTAATCTTTAATTTTATTTTAAGTTTTTGTATATTTGCTTATTATTTAAAAAATAAAAATATTTACAGGAATAACTTCACTGATTATATTAGTATTATTTTAGCTCTTAATATAACTTCACTCCTTGCAATACCAGTTAATATAATTGGTGATGGACTCGAAGAACCTATTAAACATTTTTTAGAAGTTTATTATACAGAAAGCATATTACTAATTTTAAATATTTTAACAGGTCTTAGTATCTTAATGAGTAATGATAGAAAATAAAACCGTGTCAATCATATATGGAATATTAACATATACGTGAATTTTCTTGCAAACTCTAGTAGAGTAAATGCTCTAGCGTTTTTGTTTTAAAAATTCTCTTAATGAAAAAGAATATAACTCATTATCTATAGGTCCTATTGCCTCGGTATGTTTATTGACTTGGATATTATTTAATAACTTATATTGACTAATTAACGCCCCAGTTTTGGGTTCTAACGCACCAAAAACAACTCGTCTAATTCGACTATTAATTATCGCACCACTACACATAAGGCATGGTTCAATAGTCACGAATAAGTCACATCCATCTAAACGGTAGTGTCCCAAATACTTACTTGCATTACGAATAGCAACAATCTCTGCATGTGCTGTTATGTCATTATTACCTATAGTTTGATTATTTCCACGCCCAATAACTTCACCATCTTTAACAACAACAGCACCAATCGGAATTTCATTATTTGATTCTCTGGCAACTATCAAAGCTATATGCAAAAACTTTTCAATTACATCTTTTGGAAGAGGTGCAAAATGAGGGGGTAGTGATTTATAAGCTTGTTTCAAATACGCTTTAACTTCAGAATTTAAAATATTAAATGGTTGCTTATTTTGTAGGCAGTAAAGATCAAATAATACTCTAAAGCCCATACTTGGATAAATATCCCTTAACCATTGAAATACTAGATAATAATCATATTTCTGTAGCTCTTCAAGAGAATTTATCCCAAGATACTTAAGCTTATTTTGTAAATAAACTGGTAACATAATTTAACTAATTAGGGCATAGATCCCAGCCTTCGCTGGGATGACAAAATATTATGCTTCGATGACGGAACATATTGCTGGGATGAAAAATTATAACACTTCGATGACAAGGTATTATGCTTCGATGACGGAAGGTTATACTTAGTCATTCCAAATATATACAAAATACTGTTTCGAAAAGAATTTGGAATCCATACGCTAAAAATACAATTAGCATTAAATTTATGGCAGGAATGCTTAACTTGCTTGATAGTCATTTTTTACTTTCACATAATGCTTCGCAGAATACTCTATATGAGTAATTTCAGCCTCAGTTAAAGGGCGGACTTTCTTTAAAGGATTACCAAAATATAAATACCCTGAGTCTAAAGTTTTATTGGAAGAAACCAAACTACCAGCTCCTATGATAACATTCGACTCAATTACTGCTTTATCAAGTATAGTAGTACCCATACCTACTAAAACGTTATCTTTTATGATACATGCATGTAAACAACAATTATGACCAACTGTAACATTATTCCCTATTGTCAAAGGACAATCATCCCAAATACCAGGGTTATAATGTGTAACATGTAACATTGTCAAGTCTTGAATATTAGAGTTTTCTCCTATAATAATATCACTTACATCCCCTCTAGCTACAGCGTTACACCAAATAGAAGAGTTTTTACCTACAAAAACCCTTCCAATAACAATCGCACTAGCATCAATATATGCTGTTTTCTCAATTCTTGGGCTGATACCATTAAAGCTACGAATCGTCATATTCTTACCACATTTAATCAAATATTAACACAATTGTATCACAAAAATTAGCCCCTACCTAAAAATAATTTGACAAGATTATCAATTATTTTGGTATAATACGTTACATATAAATGCATAAATCATAAGGAGTTATTTACTATGCAGAACAAAAACATTAAACAACGTGGGTTTACTTTAATTGAAATTATGGTGGTTTTAGTAATCCTTGGAGTTATGGCGGCACTAGTTGTTCCACGTGTGGTTGGTAGAACTGATGATGCACGTAAGGCAGCTGCTAAAACTGATATTTCATCTTTAATGAATGCTTTAAAATTATACAATCTTGATAATTATCGCTATCCAACAAATGCTCAAGGACTTCAAGCATTAGTGCAAAAACCTTCAATTCAACCAGTTCCGCAAAATTTCAAAGAAGGTGGATATTTAGATAAGCTTCCTGCTGACCCTTGGGGTAATCCATACGAATACCAAAACCCTGGTAAACACGGTGAGGTTGACATATACTCATATGGAGTTGATGGTAAAACTGCTAGTGGTGACAGTGGACCAAGTATTATAGGTAACTGGCAATAAAATATTTTAAAACTAGAATTGCAAAACTAGTTCTAGTTTTATTTTAAACTTAGACATTCACATGAATAAATATGTTTATAAGTGTATCATTAATTCTAGAACACATCTACCAATAACTTTACAGCATGGTTTTACTTTAATTGAAATAATGATAGTTTTAGTCATTATAGCAATTATGTCAGGAGTAACAGTTCTAAGTATAGGCTCAGCGAGTTACTCAAAATTTCAAGGTGAATCTGTTAAAATACCAAATACATTAGAAATTATTGCCGATGAATCTGTGTATACAAATAGCGTCATCACATGCAGCGTAAAGCCTGATGGTTTTGTGTGTAGAGGTTATAGAGATGGCGAATGGCGCGATATAAATTTACAAAAACTAATTAGTTGGAGCTGGCCAAAAAATATCACTATAAAATCCGCATTAGAAAACGGTCATCTTTTAAAAGATGACGAAAAAATTCGGTTTTTGCCATCAGGTAATATAGAACAATATTCTTTTCAAATTACAGATGGCGTCCATAATGCATGGGTAGATGGAAACATAAATGGTGAATTTCAGGTAAATAATTAATGAGTATAAAACGCGACAGTCATAAAGGGTTTACTCTTATAGAGTGTTTGGTAGCACTATTGATAATTGCTATTGTACTTGCTTCTGCAACCAGATCCATCGGCTTGGCAGTTGATGATGTACATGATGCTTATGCTAGAGAAGCTGCTAACTGGATTGCTGATAATCAGTATAATCAATATTATATTGATGGTACTTATCCTGATTTGGGCAATAACACTAAAACAGTTACTATGGCTGGTATTGATTTTATTGTAGAAACGGCGGTATCCGCAACTCCAAACCAATACTTTAGGCGTATAGAGATTGCTGTAAGCGAAAAAAAGAATCCTAAATATGTTTTATTTCGTACAGTAAATTTTATTGCTCAATATTAAGTAGTGAGATACGATGATTAAACAAACAAAAGGGTTTACCTTAATAGAATTAATGATTGCAATTATCATTTTTGCAATCATATCAGTGCTATCATACCGTGCTATTGCATCTTTAGTTACTACCAAACAAGTACTTGCTAAATCCGAGAAGAAATGGGGTGGTATAGCTCGAGCTGTTAATCAAATATCAACCAATTGGAATAAGTCTATTCCACTTGCCTACCGTGATGAAAACGGGGTGTTAATGCCTGCAGTTATGGGAAAAGATAAATTAAATGGTAATTTTGATGCTCAGCTTGAACTTACTATTTCAGGAGTAATTGGTGATGAGAAATACGGAACTGTATCACCTAGGCGTATTGGATTTCGCTTTCTAAATGGTACCCTTTATATGGTAACCTGGCCTTTTCTAAATAGAGTACCATTTACTCAAGCTCAAGTTGAAATACTCCTTGAAAATGTTGATACCTTTACTGTCAAGTTTTTATACCCTGATAAACAATGGCGTGATAGTTGGCCTATTGATATAAACAGTTTCACAAGCCTACCCCCTGGGCTTGAAATTTATATAAAAATGAAATCTGGAGAAGAAATTACCCGCAGGTGGGGATTATGATACAAAAAAATCGTGGAGCAGCTTTAATAACCGTATTAATTATTGTATTTATTATTATGTCTATCATAACTAATATAACCATTAGAAATTACCGAGTAATTCGTCGTCTTAGTAATCAAAAGGCAATGGAGCAATGCTATGGAATTTTGTTTGCTGCTGCAGACTTTGGGCGTGCAGGACTTGCAACAAGTGCCGCTACATCAACCATAGATTCAACAACCGATATCTGGGCTCAGCCAATACCCAGAACAAAAGTTATTGACGATATATATATGAGTGGATATATTGTAGATGAACAAGGCAAATTTAATATCAATGATTTAGTTAGTAAGGGTCAAGTAAACCAAACCGTTCTCACTCAATTTACCTCACTACTAACTTCTTTAAACCTTCCAACATCACTTGCTCCAGCGATAGCATATTATATGGCAGCTCCCCAATACGAAGCTGATATAATGAAACAATATACTGATGCTGACCCTAGATATCGCCCAGCTGGTAAACCACTCGTTGATTTAGCTGAATTAAAACTTATAAAAGGCATGCAACCCGAATATGAATATAAACTAGCTAACTATGTAACAGCTATTCCAGTATCAATAAGTGGACAACTAATGGCTGAAAGTGCTGCAGCAAATAATCAGGAAAGCTCCAATAATAACAATACCCCCATTCCTCCACCAACTGGTGCTGGGGTAATTCAAGTTAATGTAAATACTGCTTCAGCCGAAGTAATTGCGGCCAAAAGTGGTATACCACTTACTGTTGCAAATCGAATAGTAACAGTTAGAGAAAACACTCCATTTAAAACAGGAGCAGATATTCAGTCTTTCTTATCTAATAATGGTATAATACCGTCACAGAATAACCCTAACATGAATACAGGAACTTTAACTACTAACTCAAATTATTTTACTATTCATGCAGCTGTTGATAAAGGTGACTATGAGTTCAAATGGGTTGAACTAGTATACCGAGCAAATCGCAGTGGTCAATGGCCCCTAATTTTATGGCATCATCCAGAATGAAAATATTACGCTTATTCATAACTAATGACTTATCAAAACAAATTAACTGGGCGTTAATCAATGATAATCAAATTGAAACAGGTCAATCATCTTTTGATGACTTAGCAGTGTTTCACGACGTTAATCTTGAAGTTTATTTATCTACTAATTGTTGTAGTATATTTAAAACTAATGTTACAGGTATTGCTAGTAAGCGTCTAACTGAAGAACTAATGTTAGGGCTTATTGAAAACTCCTTAACCGATGAGATTGATGAAGTAAAAGCAATCACCCTGCAGGTTGAAGATGAAGTTGCATACATTGCAGTATTTAATAAAGTATATTACCAAACATTGATGCAACGGCTTAACTACCTTGAAAAGTCAATTCGCTTTATCCAGCCTTTTGCTTTTGCTACAAATTTTGAAGAGCACTCGTGGACTTTATTTTTAGGCGAAGAGCAAAGCTTTATTCGCACCTCGAAGTTTGAGTATTATTGTTTGGATGATAATAGACCGATACCATCAATGCTTGAAGATATGCTACAAATAGAAAAACCAAAGTCATTGTTAGTTTATGCTAACGATGATTATGATATAGAAAGTATATCAAATAAATTTGACATCATTTGTAAACGTGCCAATAATCAACTTGAGTATGGAGTTTTTGTATGGAATTTTTACATTCAAAAAAGCACTAATTTCAATCTAAAGCTGGATAAAAAAAGCTCTAAGAGTATTTTTAGCTTATTAAAAACAATAAAATATTTGGTGATTTTTCTGATTTTATTCTGGGGGTTGAGCATAACTATGCTTTTAATTAACAATATAAAAATTAAATCTCAAATTAACAACAGCCTAAAAGGTGTGGTAGCTGTAAATCAGATAGACAAAACAATAATTCAAACTGCAAACAATAAAATCAATAATCTTAGACATCTAAGGGGTATATATGACAATAAGGATGCCGTAGTTTTATTGACCAAGTTTTTACAAATAGCATCTACGATAACCCCAAATGATATTAAACAATTTGTTTATAATAATGGGGAAGCAAATATCATTGTCGGCAATAGTTTTGATACATCTTTGTTTAGTAGTTATAAAGACGTCTTAGCGACAAGAAAAATTAATGCAACTATTGAAGATTACAAAACATACTCCAAAAATAATAAGAATAAATCAGAAACAGCAGATAATAATATTAATGCAACAACATCAGAAATTCTTGATGCAGCATGGGTAATAACACTAAAACCTGAAATGTGGCATAAAGTAATTGGGAGTAAATAAATGGAAGCAAAGATTATAGAAAAAGTACTTCATAGATATTTAGAAAAATATCGCCCCCAAATCGATGCACTAATTTTACGTTTACAGCCACTTAAGGAGTACTGGTTAAAATTATCAGGTCGTGATCAACAGATATTAATAGGTGCTGGTACTATTATAGCACTTATGTTTATCTTTTTAATAATAAGTAGTGCCACACAGTTTAGCACTAACCTTCAAAACCAGCACACAATATTGATAGAACAAAAAATTGACTCAGAAATTATTGCTAATCAATATAAGGATTTATCTGAAACCACCCCAAATGACTTTAGTACGGTAAATAGTGATCGTATCAAAGGCGATGCAACTCAGATTCTAGATATACAGGATGCAGAGATAATTTTATCTGATAATAATCTAAACATAACTGCAAAAAAAGCCCAATTTGAAAAAATCATGCAATTTCTTGAACAATTGCGTAAAAATTATGGCTTATTTCCAAGTACATTAACAATTACAAGGGGATCTGAACCTGGATATGCAAGTTTTAATGTTGGTTTTACTAATGTGGAGCAGCAATGAAGCATTGGCTAATTAAAAAGAAACCTTATATTATTGGTACATTATTTGGACTAGTATTTACTATTAGCATGATTAATGAAGCCCCTAGCTGGATTGTAAATAGCATTGTAGAGAAGTACTCCCAAGGGCGTTTAAAATTCTATGATACCACGGGCACTTTTTGGGATGGCAGTGGTTTATTAGTTGCAACAAGTTCCAAACAATCTTCTACACCTATTTTATTACTCAATTGGAATATAAAGCTAGGTTTTAGTAAGTTTATAGACATTAATTTTAATGTTGGTAATAAACATGCAGCTGAATTCTATATCAACAAAAAAGGAGTTAGTTTAGATAACTTAGATTTATCAATTTCAATAACCCAGGTCGAAAAATTATTTGACCTTATAAAAAGTATGGGAATTTCTGGAAATGTTAATGTAGCAGCACCACACTTGCAAATTGGAAAAAAGATGGATGGTAAATTAATAATTACTTTAGATAATATCTCCTCTGGCATTTCAAGGGTCAACCCATTAGGCAGTTATACTGTGGGATTAACACTTAATAATAGTGATATAGAAGTAACTACCAAAGACCTTGGATCTGTACTTAAACTAAGTGGTACTGGATCGTTACGCACGCTAACTCTTGAAGCAAGTATTCGGGAGGATAGTAAAGAAGATATGATGCAGTTTATAACCTTGATGGGAATACCAAAACCAAATGGTACTTATCAATTAAAGGTATTTTAATATGAGTAAGATTATATATGGCTTCCATAGTGTGATTAATTATATTAAAACCGCCCCTAATTTACTAGAAGAAGTCTATATTGATAATACACGTCAGGATAAAAGGCAACAAGAGCTAAGTAATTTGGCAAATGAGAATAATATTAAATTAACAAATAAAAAAGTTAATGAATTAAATTCTTTGGTTAAAAATAAAACACATCAAGGTGTTGTAGCTAAGGTAAAACCAACAGCAAAAGTAACCCTTAATGAGGTAGTTGCTGGATTAAAAGCCACAGCTCAAATTTTGATTCTTGATGGAATTACTGACCCACAAAATCTTGGGGCAATAATTCGTACTGCAGAATGTTTTGGAGTTGATGCAATTATACTCCCTCGTGATAATTCGGCTAATATTGATAACCTAAGTGTTGCCAAAACTTCAAGTGGTGCAGTTAACAATGTACCAGTTGTAAGTGTGAATAACCTAAACCAAGCGATGGACACTTTAAAAGAACACGAGTTTTGGATTGCGGGTACTTGTTTAGATAAAAAATCAGTTAACTTATTTGAGTTTAAGTTTCAAGGTAAAATAGCTTGGGTTATGGGTAGTGAAGGTTCAGGAATTAGACGCTTAGTCATGGAAAACTGTGATTATTTGGTGACTATTCCACTAAAAGGTACTACACAGTCACTAAATGTATCTGTAGCAACTGGAGTTGTACTGGCTTATGCTAATTTCATGCAAAACTCTTTTACGGATAAATAAATGTTAGATATAAATTCACAATTAGAAATAATAAAAAAAGGTGTCTCTGAAATTTTACCTGAGGACGAACTTAAAAAGAAATTATCAGAAAATAGACCACTTAGAATAAAAGCTGGATTTGATCCAACAGCACCTGACTTGCACCTTGGACATTCTGTTTTACTAACTAAAATGCGTCAACTACAGGATTTGGGGCATGAGATTTCATTTCTAATCGGCGATTTTACTGGACTTATTGGTGATCCTACTGGTAAAAATTCAACTAGACCACCTTTAACAAAAGAACAAATTGAGATAAACGCACAAACCTATGCAAAGCAAGTATTTAAGATCTTAAATAAAGACAAAACCAAAATCTGTTTTAATTCAGAATGGTTATCGAAGCTTGGGGCTGACGGGATGTTACGATTGGCAGCTAGTCATACCGTAGCACGGATGCTAGAACGGGACGACTTTTCAAAGCGTTTTTCTGAGAACAAACCAATTGCGATACACGAGTTTTTATATCCATTAATGCAAGGTTATGATTCAGTAGCAATGAATACTGATATTGAGCTTGGTGGAACTGATCAAAAATTTAACCTCCTAATGGGGCGTGAATTACAAAAACAAAACAATCAGTCGCAACAATGTGTAATCATGATGCCATTATTAGAGGGGCTAGATGGTGTAAATAAGATGTCAAAATCCCTGGGCAATTATATAGCAATCAATGACTTACCAAATGATATGTTTGGTAAAATAATGAGTATATCTGATGAATTAATGTGGCGTTATTATGATTTATTATCTCTAAAGCACCCCGTTGAAATTGCTAAATTAAAACTAGATATCAACTCAGGTAGCAATCCACGAGATATTAAAGTAAAACTAGCTCTTGAAATTGTAGAGCGTTATCATAGTTCAGAGGATGCTAGAATTGCCCTTTATGACTTTGAAACAAGATTTAAGAAAAATGACATTCCAGATGATATCCCAGAAGTTGTTATTTATACTGCAGATTCAATCGGATTACCTCTGATACTAAAACAATCAAACCTTGTAGGCTCAACATCAGAGGGTATGCGAATGATAGATCAAGGTGGAGTAAGAATAAATGGTGGCAAAATTATTGATAAAACCTTACAGCTTCAAATAAATAATACGTATATAATCCAAGTTGGAAAGCGTAAATTTGCTAAAATAACAATAACTTCTTAAATAGGATTAGATGTGAATACTGATAAAATCCTTAATGGTAAAAAACTTTCTGACGAAATACTCTCTAAAATAAAACTCGAGATAGATGCAGTTATAGATAGAAAGCCTTCATTAGCCGTTGTTTTAGTTGGTGATGACCCTGCATCTCAAGTATATGTTAGAAATAAAAAAGCTGCTTGTGCCAAGGTTGGTATTATATCCGTTGAACATTTGTTATCAAAAGATACCACTTTGGATGAATTACTTAGTTTAGTTAGACGTCTAAATGATGATACTACTATTGATGGGATTTTGGTACAGCTACCACTACCTGCTCAAATAGATAGTAAAATTATTATTGATGCAATATTACCTAATAAAGATGTTGATGGTTTCCATCGCTATAACATGGGCTCTCTAGCACTTAATGACCCTAGAAGCTGTCCTTGTACTCCAAATGGAGTGATGTATATTTTAGATACTGTAGTTTCATCATATCATGGCAAACACGCAGTTATAATTGGTAGTTCCAATATAGTAGGTCGCCCTATGGCACTTGAACTCTTAAATCGTGGTGCAACCGTTACAATATGTAATAGTAAAACCAAAAACTTAGCATCAGTAACCGCTAATGCTGATATACTTATAGCTGCAGTTGGACAACCCAAAATAGTTAAATCCAGCTGGGTAAAACCAAATAGTATTATAATAGATATTGGGATAAACCGTCAGAATGATGCTACCCTATGTGGTGATGTTGATTTTAATGATGTTGTAGACAAGGTACAGTATATTACACCAGTTCCAGGAGGTGTTGGGCCTATGACTATTGCTACATTAATTAAAAACACCCTACGTTGTTACTATCAAAATCAACGTATTTTAAAATAGAAACACAAAATATGAATAAATTAAAACCTCTAAGTCAATGTATCTACCATAAACACAATAATGGTATGGGTGGCATTGCTATAGATATAAAAACTGGTGCTAAAATTCATATACTAGAGAATGCTGAAAACTTCGCTCTTGATAAAGACGAGATAATGGTTGTCGAAGATGGTGAAAGAATGGGTATTAATTATGGCAGTGTAAAAAGTATCTTAATTCATAACACATCTCACTTAACTGGCACTATGCAGTTATATAAAGATCAATTACTTCTAAAAATTAATAATACCAAGTTTGGTAACTATCTAGTAAAAATAAGATCAAATGTAGTTAAAATAGATCGTGATTCATTATTTAATTCAGTAATTGTAGAGTATCCTAATGACGAATCACCTTTTTTTGTAGTTGAATTAGCCAATACTGTTGGTAAGGCTGGTGAAGATGAGAGCTATGTCGCTCATTTAATAGCTGAATCAGGTTTACCTATTGAATTCTCAAGTGCTGCTCTTAGCCAAGCTGAAAACCTTCCAGAATCAGTTAGCTCATATGATTTAAAAAACCGTGTCGATCTTCGAAAAATACCTTTTGTGACTATCGATGGACCAGACGCCAAAGATTTTGATGATGCTGTATACTGTGAGTTGGTAGATGGTTTTTACAATCTATATGTCGCTATTGCTGATGTTGCACATTATGTAAGCTCTGGTTCTGCTCTTGATAAAGATGCTTATATCAGAAGTACTTCGGTATATTTCCCCAAACGTGTTATTCCTATGCTACCTGAGAAAATTTCTAATGGGTTATGTTCACTAAACCCACATGTAGATAGATTAGTAATGTGCTGTCAAATGAAAATTAGTCTTGATGGTCAGATTGTTGATTATAAAGTATATAATGGAGTAATTCATTCAGCATCCAGACTTACGTACTCAAAAGTAGAATCATGGATTGAAGAATTGAGTTTAACTCCTCCAGAATTAATTACTAATATTAGTAATTTATATCTAGTATTTCAGTCATTACTTCATAGTCGTGAAATTCGTGGGGCTATTGATTTTGATACTGTAGAGCCAGTATTTGTTTTTGATAATACTGGAATGGTAAAAGAGTTGCAGCCACGTATCCGTCTTGAAGCTCATAAGCTTATTGAAGAATGTATGTTAGCTGCAAATGTATGTATGGCTGACTTTTTGATTAAAAATCGTCATAGCGGCTTATTTAGAATTCATGCCAAACCTAGTGCTGAAAAATTCTCAGCCCTAAAAGAATACCTAAATTCAATTGCGGTGCCATTTGATGTAACATATAAAGACTTAGCACCCCACCACTATGCTAGTTTGCTAAAAGAGCTTCGTGATAATATTCAATTTCCTGCAATTCAACAATCTGTTCTTCGTTCAATGCAATTAGCTGTTTATTCCCCAAATAATATCGGACATTTTGGTTTAAGCTATGACCGCTATGTACATTTTACCTCTCCAATTAGGCGTTATCCTGACTTACTAGTACATCGTGCTGCTAAAAGTATACTTGAAGATAAAGAACATCAATATATTTATGATTTGGAAAGTATTGGAGACAATACATCATTTGCTGAAAGAAGAGCTGAGGATTTAGAGCGTAAAACTGTAGCTTTTTATAAATGTCAATATGCCAAAACTCATATTGGTAAAGAATTTCATGGTTTAATTACTTCTGTGGTAAATTTTGGGCTATTTGTATATATTCCAGATTTAATGTTAGATGGTTTAGTACATGTGACCGAGCTCGGTAGTGATTACTATGTATTTGACGAGAAAAAACAACTATTGACTGGTAAAAAAACCGGAGCTAAATTTGCCTCAGGTCAAGAGTTACAAATTGAAATTGCTGGAGTTGATATGGCAAAACTATTCATAGACTTCAAACTTGTAGTAAAATAATAGCCTGTACAAAAAATATCGTACCAGAATAATCTGGTATAAAGAAATTATATCCCAATAGGAATTTAAAAAATTATGTTTAATATCGTAGAAAAAAACCAAAAACTAGTAAAAGGAATTATGATTGTTATTACCGCAACCTTTGTATTATGGGGTATTGGTGGATATTTAGGTAGTAGCGGAGATGATGGGTATGTTGCGAAAGTTGGCTCACAAAAGATCTATACTAGAGATATTGATCGTACAATTGATCAATATCCTCAAAATACAGATAAAATGCAGGTGTTATTTGGTTTAATTAATCGTCAACTATTGATTAACAACATAAACGATTATCATATGGTAGCTACTAAGGAACAATTACAAAAGCAAATTGCAAGTATTCCTGAGTTTCAAGAAAGTAACGCTCAATTTAGCTTAAAAAAATATCAGGACTTTCTTCGTAATCAATTTATGAGTGCTGAACAATTTCAAAATAATATCGGACAACAGATACTACTTAATGAATATGTTGCTTTATTTAAAGACTCTTATTTCTCATCAAGTTTATTTGATACGAAATTTGTAAACCTGCTAAGTCGTGAGCGTAAAATATCTAGCTATACTATTGATATCAGTCAGTTTGAGAATAAAACAACTCCAACTGATGCACAAATTAGCGATTTTTATCAACAGAATATTGCTAAATTCACACAACCAGAAAAAGTTAAGCTACAATACCTAGACCTAGATGCTGCAAGTATTGCCAGAAATATCCAAGTATCCGATAAAGATATAGACAGCTATTTATCCAAAAACCATGTTTCTGGAGAACAAGTTGATGCTTCTCACATCCTAATTGCATTACCAGCTAATGCAGATACAAAGACAAAAGAAGCAACACATGAAAAAGCACTTAAAATTTTAGCTAAAGTTAAACAAAACCCTAAAGATTTTGCCAATTTAGCGCGTCAATACTCTGATGACAGTGGCTCTAAGAGTAACGGTGGGGATTTAGGGTATTTTGGAATGGGTGTAATGAAAAAACCTTTTGAAGATACCGCATTTAGCCTAAAACCTGGTCAGATTAGTAACCTAGTTGAGACTGATTATGGATATCATATAATTAAGTTAAACGCTATTAAAGGCAATTCAAAAGCTGAGATCAGAGCTCTTGCACTATCACAGCTTCAAAAACAACAATCTGGAACTCTACTACAAAAAGACTTAGACAAGCTAAATGAAATGACTTACAACCAACCCACAAGTCTAGAACCAGCAGCAGAAGCTCTTGGTCTAAATATACAAACCACAACTAACTGGGTTAATAAGGGTGATACAACTGGTAGTTTTGCTTCATCTAAAAGTCAAGCAGCTATATTTAACCCTGAAGTTATCAATAAACACAATAATAGTGAAGTTGTAGATTTGGGTAATGGTAGTTATAGGGTTTATCATGTAACAGAACATGAATCATCTGTAGTATCAACATTAGATAAAGTAAAAGATCAGATTCGCCAACAATTAAAAACTCAAGCAGCAAGTAGCCTTGCTAGTAATGATGGGCAACAAAAAATCTTAGAACTACAACAAGGTAAGCTTAATCTTAACTTCACAAACCCTGATAAAGTAAATTTACTTAGTCAAACTAAAAATATCAGTACTAATGCTGTTAAACAGATTTTTAGCACTAATATTACAAAACTTCCAGCTTATACTGGTAGTCTTGATAATCAAGGTAATTTTGTAATTTATAAAATTAGCGGTGAAGATATTGATTCTAAACTTGATGCACAAAATCAACAAAATGTGAAAGATCTTGGAAGCTCTGATTCGAGTTTAATTTTTGGAGCATATTTAGGCACATTACGCAGCAAATATGATGTAAGCTACAAAACCGACCGTTTAAATTTACAGAGTAATTAGAATGTTAGAGCTTCAAATTGAACAAAACTTGCTTTTTGCAAATCAATTAGATAAAGACTTTTTACTAAAACAAACTCATCATCTAATGCAAAAGCAAGTTGATTTTTGTGACTTATACCTACAAAAAACCACTAGTGAATCTTTTTCGCTTGATGAGGGGATTATCAAATCTGGTAGTTTTTCTATTGATGAAGGAATTGGGATCAGGGCGGTTTGCGGAGAAAAGGCTTTTTTAAGCTACTCTAATTCTCTAGACCCCAAGACTATTCGTAATCTAGTTCGTGATATTTTTATTGAACCATCTTCTTCAAAAAATGTAGTACCCAAAATTAAATTAAAAACTCCAAGCATACTCTATACACAAGACAATCCAATTAGTTTAAGTAGTGGCTTAGAAAAAACCAAGCTTTTAGGAAAAATCAATACTTTTGCACGTAAATTACCATATGTAACAAATGTAATAGCCAATCTATCATTAGAGTATGATGAGATATGTATTGCTCGTGGTGATAATAATATTATCGGTGATATTCGCCCTTTAATACATTTGGGGATTACAGTTATTATTAGTAAAAATGGACAAATCGAAAAAGGTAGTAGTGGCTGCGGAGGTCGTTACTTAATTAGTAATCTTACTAAGGCTAAACTAGAATCTAATGTTACGAGTGCCTATCAACAAGCAATGCTTAAATCTGAAGCAGATGCAGCACCTGCTGGTCAAATGTCAGTAGTACTTGGTAATGCTTGGGCTGGGGTAATCCTTCATGAAGCGGTAGGTCACGGCTTAGAGGGTGACTTTAACCGTAAGGGTAGCTCTGCTTTTAGTAATAAAATTGGGCAACAAGTAGCAGCCAAAGATGTGACCATAATAGATGATGGCTCGATACCTAATCGTCGTGGCTCTTTGAATATTGATGATGAGGGTAATGCTACACGTAAGAATGTATTAATTGAGAATGGAATTTTAAAAGATTATATCTTTGATGAATTAAATGCACGACTAATGGGTAGAGAGTCAAGCGGTAATGGGCGGCGTGAATCATTTAGCTGTAGCCCAATGCCTAGAATGACTAATACCTATATGGAAGGTGGTAAATACTCTCATTATGAGATTATCGCATCTGTTAAGAACGGGATATATGCTGAGAGTTTTGACGGCGGTAGTGTAGATATTACCTCTGGACAATTTGTATTTAATGCAAATTTAGCTTGGGTAATTAGAAATGGTAAACTAGCATATCCTGTCAAAGGCTGTGCCTTAGTAGGCAATGGCCCTGAATGTCTAAAACACGTATCTATGGTGGGCAATGATTCTGAATTAGATAGTGGCATTGGTAATTGTGGCAAAAACGGGCAAACTGTTCCAGTTGGTGTTGGTCAGCCTACAATTAGAATTGATGGTGGCTTGGTAGTTGGCGGTAGCGGTGGCTAGAATGCAAAATTTAAGGCGCTCTCCTTGGTCATGGGTGCCTAGTGCCTATTTTATGGAGGGTTTACCGTTTGTAATGATTATAACGGTATCATCAATCATGTACAAAAACTTCGGGCTAAGTAATTCTCAGATTACTTATTATACTGGATGGTTGATGCTTCCTTGGTCGATAAAGCCCTTATGGGCATGGTTTATAGAAATCTTTCGAACTAAACGCTGGTGGATTTATACCATGGAACTAATCTTTGCCAGTAGCTTAGTTCTAGTTGCTATGTCACTTCATACTAATCTTTATTTTCAACTATCATTAACCGCTTTTATAATTTGTACCTTTGCCTCAGCAAGCCATGATATAGCTGTTGATGGATTTTATTTGATGAATTTAACTTCGGGAGAACAATCATTCTTTGTGGGAATGTTAAGTGCTTTTTATCAATCTGCCAAGATCTTTGGTAGTGGTGTTTTAGTGATACTCTCTGGAATATTTTTAGCACATAGCCATCATAATGTAGCCCTATCTTGGAGCCTTGTTATATTAATAGCGGCTATACTAGCATTTGCTATTGGTATTTATCATATGAAAGTACTACCCAATACCGAGGTTACTATTGCCAATAAAAGTATAAATACTGCTATTCATGAAATTAGAAATGTTTTTATTAGTTTATTTAAATTAGATCAAATTTGGATTACAATATTATTTGCTCTAACCTTTCGTCTTGGTGAAACCATGCTAGCTAAAATAGTACCATTATTTATTCTTGATAATAGAAGTAGTGGTGGATTGGGGTTTGATAACACTTATGTTGGATTATCCAATATATTTAACTTATCTGCTATTATTATTGCTGGAATTTTGGGTGGAATATTGATTAGTCGTTTTGGTCTAAAGAAATGTTTGTGGCCTATGCTACTTGTTGTAAACATTCCACATATTATTTTTGTGTATCTAGCATATGCCACACCAACAAATCAAATAAGTGTATTGGTGCTACAAGCTCTGGAGCATTTTAGTGCCAATATTTCACTAACTGGCTATATGATGGTGCTATTTTATGTAGTACGCAATAGCAAATATAAAACCGCACATTATGCTTTTATAGCAGCTATTATGATGTTAACTAATATGCTACCCTCTATGGCAAGTGGTAGTTTACAGGAGTTTCTTGGTTATCGTCATTATTTTGTATTTATAGTATTTGCAATGATTCCAAGCATATTTGTAATCCCCTTTATCAAAATAGACCCCAAATTCGGTATTAAATAATAGGATAGCTTTGATGTATGATATTATGAACTCTTCCAGTCTAAAAGAACAGTTATTAGAATTAATAATGTTAGACATTAGATATTTTGGCAAAGATTCCAATGGTAATTATTTACCGGTTACTAAACTGCCAATAGAGCTTAAAAACTTTCTCACAGAACACCCTGTTGGCGGGATAATTCTTTTTCGGGAAAACTTACAAGATATCAATGAAATAAAACAGCTAACTAGCGATTTACAAGAAAACTCCCATTTTGGACGTTTTATAAGTATTGATCAAGAAGGCGGTGTTGTATCACGTATCAAAGGTGTAACAGATACTCCAGGTAATATGGCACTTGGGGCAATCAATGATTACAAAACAACCTCAAAGATGGCGTCGCTTATCGCAAAAGAGCTATCAGCTCTTGGAATAAATTTCAACTTAGCACCTTGTTTGGATATTAATAGTAACCCACTTAACCCGATTATTGGAGTTAGATCATTTGGTAGCAATGTAGAGTTGGTTTCAAAGCATGGAGCATCTTATATTGAAGGGCTTCAAGATGAACAAATTATATCATGTGCCAAACATTTTCCAGGTCATGGTAATGTTGACTCTGACACCCACTTTGGAGATAGTTATTTAAATAGTAGTGCTACCTCGATCGCAAACTGTGATTTAAAACCATTTGAAGCAGCAATAAATGTCAATGTTGATTGTATAATGACAGCCCATATAATCGCAGCAGCTCTTGACGATTGCCAGATATACTCCAATAAACTAAATAAATATGTGGATACTCCAGCTACATTATCCCGCACTATCCTAAATGGAATACTTCGAGATAAGCTCCAATATCAAGGCATAATAATGAGTGATGCTCTAGATATGAAGGCTATTAGCGATAAATTTACTGAGGTTGAAGCTACAATCTTAGCTCTTGAGGCAGGTATTAATATTATTTTGATGCCAGTACGCATTTGGGACACTGAAGGTATCCAAAAGTTTATTAGTTATTTTAATCAAGTACTAGCTATTTGCGAAAACTCTATAGAATTAAAACAAAGGATAAAAGAATCGTTGGGGCGTATTTTACAACTAAAACATTTTTATACTAATGAAGATTATAGCTTAGATGTGGTTGGATGTGAAGCGCATAAAGAATTTGCCAAACAAACAGCAAATAGAGCCATCACAATACATAAAAACTCCAAAAATACATTACCGTGGCTAACAAACCCAAAAGATAAATTTTTGATTGTTGCAACCAATAAACATCTAGTTGATATAACTCATGATAGTTTAGCTAACCTAGGATTTATGGATATAGATTTTATTGATTTAGACTCAGTAGATAATACTTCTAATATAGAGGATGCTGACAAAATATTGGTACTGACTTATAATTTAACTAAGGTCGATAACAGACTAAATACGCTTATTAGTAAGTTCAATAATCTAGATAAGCCATATGTTATGCTTAGTTGCCGTAACCCTTATGATATTTTATACGTGGATAATGTTAGTACCAATGTACTAGTTTATGGTGCAACCGGATTAGATCAAACCAACAATAAAATCAATGATTTTACTCTTAATCTAACCGCGGCAATTATTAAATTATTTACTATTTAAAGCTTATGTTTCTGCAGAGATTTTTTTAGCAGCATCACTATCTGGGTATTTTTCATGAATACGTGCGGCAGTCTTGGCAGCTGATTTGACCATACCAAGTTGTTTTTGTGAAATATAAACTGTTCTAAGTGCATCTGGTGCATTTGGATTACTTGGGAAATCGGCAGCAAATTTCCGCCCTATACTAATTGCATCTCTATATTGATTATTGGCAGCATAAGTTACTGCTAGATAGTAGGTAGCATTTTGGATAGTTTCTTGATCTTGTGAATTAGTGATTATATTTTTTAGTTCCTTAATTGCTTGTTGGAAATTATGACTTTTTATTTTTTTTAGTGCAGATTTTAAGTTACCATCAGTTGATGATACTTTTGGATCTGAAGCAGAATCTTTGAGATTATCAGTCTCTGGCTCAGATGCAATTAACTTTTGAGTACCATTAGCACCCTGTAAAGCTTGGATTTGTTGCTCTATGCTTTGATTAAGCTGATCTTGTGTTGCTTGATAAGATTTTTGGTCATGAGAAATAGTTGACACACCACCATTTAACTCATCAATTTGATTTTGTAGACTATCTAATTTATTTAAAACACTAATCATTTTTTGATCAGATAATTTATTATCTATAATCCCTACATTTCCTTGAAGTTTATCAAGGCGAGCATTAGTATCTGCAATTTGTGCACGAGCTGCATCATCAGCACAGCCTAATAAAAAAATGTTTGCTGATAATGAAAGAGTAATTACCACCAAACATTTTTTTTTCATAATTATGACCTTATAATGCTTCAATAATTAACTTATTGAACACCTTCTTCTACAGATCCAGAGTAGACATTACCATCAATCATTGGCAATCCATTACTATCTTCACTATAACCTTTAGGCTCTTCTGCTTTGTAAACTATGTCAGCACGACGATTTTGTGCACGATCTGCATCAGTATCGTTAGAATATTTAGGTTTTAGCTTACCATTTGAAGTAGCCTCAACCTGAGCTGAACTAGCACCACCAGCAATCAAAGCTTTTTTAACTGCATCAGCACGTTTTTGACCTAGAGCTAAATTATACTCTACAGAACCTATATCATCCGTATTACCTTCTACCTGAACCTTAGCTGGAGCTGAAGTTGCTAAGTAATCACTATTAGCTTTAACAATACCGTTGTAACCTTCTTTTATATCGTATTCATTGAACCCAAAATATACGCTGTTGTGATTACTACTTGCAACAGGTGCACTTGCAACTTCTGGAGCACTTGCTACAGGCATTGGAGAAGGTTCTGCAACTGGCTCAGGCGTTGGAGCATCAACTACAGGTGGCTGAGTAGATGAACAAGCAACAACTGCAGCACTAAAAATAGAAGCGACTAATAACTTTTTGAACATAATATTTTCCCTAAACAATTATAACTTTTTATTTTACGACACCCGCACTAGCTGGTGCTGAAGATTCAGACTTAGCTGATGCTGGGGCACTAGTAGCAGCCATTGGTGCAGACTCTGATGCTACAGTATTAGTTGTTGAGCTAGTTGATGACTCAGCTTGACCAAATAACATATCACTACTATCTTGCCGACCACCAACAATTGGGTTATCAGGAATCTCTTGGCTACTGGTAAACCAAGAGGCACAAGATGTTGCTACCACACAAACTGTAAATAGAGCGAATAGTTTTTTAAGCATAACTAACCTTTCATTATAATACTTAAGATGGTATTTTAGCATGAAGCTTATTAACTGTGTCAAAATATTCTAAACTGTTTATTTGCCCATTGCTGCATTTTAGTTGCCTGTGGGCGTACCATCATGGATTTCCAAACACTTGATCACTGCTTGCTTGTCTACCACCAACTAATGGGTTATTTTGTTGAGCTCCAGTTTGTAAAGGCATTTGCCCTTTAGTACCAGTAACTGGCTGATTCCCAAACTGTTGATGACTACTTTGTTGACGCCCACCAACTAATGGGTTATTACCATTAGTGTTATCACCATAGTTATATCTTTGCCCTTTACTACCAGTAACCGGCTGATTCCCAAACTGTTGATGACTACTTTGTTGACGCCCACCAACTAATGGGTTATTATTTTGATATGACTGTTGATTATTTTTAACAACAGCATTATTAGCAAAAGCGCCAACATTTGACAATAAAAAAATAAGCGAAAGTATTTTTTTCATGTAGAATTCTCCATTTGTTTGATAGATAGATATCTATTCTAGCACGATTATAAGCTACTGCAATTATTTTTAAAATTTTACACCGATTCGGGATATTAAAGTACGGTATAATGAAACCTTATGTGTATCAAAACAATAAATGTATTATAATATTGTACTTACTAAATTTATTTTCTAACGAAAGGTTCTATACAATGTCTCTTATTCCTAGCGCTTTTGCAGACGGCTTATCAGCTCCTGCTCCTGGAGGTTTCAATATTATGCAATTTTTGCCTATGTTGGTTATTTTTGTGTTATTCTGGTTTTTACTAATTAGACCACAACAAAAAAAAGCTAAAGCCCATAGCCTAATGGTAGCAGAACTACAAAAAGGTGATGAAATTCTTACAAATGGTGGAATTTTAGGACGTGTTAATAAAGTTGCTGAACAATTTGTGCTATTAGAAATTGCTAATAATGTTATTATCAGCGTACAAAAAGCAACAGTAGGATCTAAAGTTGAAAAAGGTACTTTAGATAAAGTACAACAATAATTAATAAGCAGCATTTAATATGACAAAATACCCCTTGTGGAAATACCTATTAATTACCCTTGCGATAATTATAGGACTAGTATATACCATCCCCAATTTTTATAGTGAAGTACCAGCGGTACAAATATCCAACCCTCATGCAATAAGCCCTATTGACACCGCTACACTTAGCTCCATTGAAACTAACCTAGCTAATAACGATCTTACTCCTAGTGGTGAAATTTTTGATGGCAAAATGTTGAAATTAAAGTTTAATGATACTGATAGCCAGCTAAAAGCACGGGATATAATCCAAAAACAACTTGGAGATGGTTATATAGTAGCACTTAATTTAGTATCTAGAAGCCCAAATTTCTTAAGCAAAATTAATGCTAATCCGATGTTCTTCGGACTAGATTTACGCGGTGGGGTTCATTTACTACTAGAAGTCGACATAAATGCTGCTGTTAAAAAAACCCTTGATAAATACGCTAGTGACGTTAAACGAACTCTTCGCAATAATCAAACTAGATTTGGTGCAATTAATATCAACGATAATAGTATTGTAATTCAGTTTCGTGATGCTGCATCAGCATCTGATGCAGCATCTTTATTAAAAAAAGATTTACCTAATATAGCTTTTAATGAAGATGGTAATGGTAATCTAGAAGCTATTATTTCACCTGCTGAAATGGATAAAATCAAAGAAGCTGCACTAAAACAAAATATGTTGATTTTACATAACCGCGTTAATGAGTTGGGTGTTGCCGAACCAATTATCCAACAAGAAGGCCCTAAACGTATAATGGTTGAATTACCAGGACTACAAGACACCGCACGTGCCAAAGACATCCTAGGTCGTACAGCTACTCTTGAGGTTAGAATGGTTAATGATGACCAAAACGACAAGAATGCTGCTATAGCTGGTAACACCCCACGTGGTCAAGTGCTTCTTGATGATGTAGGTAATAATGGCACCATAACCAAGATCTTGGTTAAAAAAGACGTAGAATTGACAGGTGACAACATTACTGATGCACAACCAGGGTTCGATGAAAATGGTAGCCCCTCAGTAAATATACGCCTAGATGGCAATGGTTCATCTATATTTAAACAAGTAACAGGCGCAAATATCGGTAAGCGTATGGCTATGATATTAGTTGACAACGGCAAGAGTGAAGTAGTGACTGCTCCTGTTATAAGAACTGAAATTGGTGGTGGACAAGTACAAATTTCTGGAGCTATGACTACTGAGCAAGCTAATGACACTGCACTATTATTACGCTCTGGATCGCTAGCTGCACCTATGAATATAGTTGAAGAACGCACCATTGGCCCATCACTAGGTCGCGAAAATATTGCTAAAGGCTTTCACTCAGTAATGTGGGGATTTGTAGCTATCGCATTATTTACCATTGTATACTACCAAATATTTGGAGTGATTTCAGTAATTTCTCTAGCAGTTAATCTACTTCTATTGATATCTGCTCTATCAATGCTTCAGGCAACACTAACCCTACCAGGGATTGCAGCAATTGCCCTAGCTCTTGGTATGGCAATTGACTCTAACGTCTTAATCAATGAGCGGATTCGAGAAGAATTACGCAATGGACGTAAGCCACATGTAGCAATAGAATCTGGCTATGAACATGCTTGGGCAACTATAATTGACTCAAATGTGACAACACTTATTGCTGGTCTTGCTTTATTAGCTTTTGGATCTGGTCCAATAAAAGGCTTTGCTGTAGTACACTGTCTAGGTATACTCACTTCAATGTTTAGTGCAGTATTGGTTTCCCGCGGGATTGTTGCATTATTATATGCTAATCGTCGCATTAATAAATTACATATATAGAGGTTTATATAGCAATGGAATTTTTTAAGATAAAAAAAGATATACCTTTTATGTCATATGGCAAGATAACAACTAGTATCTCGCTAATGACTTTTATTCTAGCTATATTTTTCTTGTTTTTACGTGGACTAAATCTATCAGTTGAGTTTACTGGTGGTACTTTAATGGAAGTATCATATTCGCAATCAGTTGATTCAAACAAAATACGTACTATTCTAAACAATAACAACCTAGAAGCTTCAACGGTTCAAAATATAGGTAGCAGTGATAATTTAATGATACGCTTACCTAATAAAAATGGCACAAATTCAGCTACCTTATCAAATGAAGTGTATAATTTGATAAGTACCGCAGCTCCTAACCCTCAACTTAAAAGTGTTGAGTTTATCGGACCTCAAGTAGGACAAGATCTGGTAACTAATGGCTTACTTGCAATACTCTTTGTATGTATCGGTATTATGGGATATCTTGCTATTCGTTTTGAATGGCGTTTTGCAGTTGCGGCGATACTTGCTAACATGCATGATGTAGTGATTATTCTTGGTTTCTTCGCACTCTTCCAATGGGAGTTTTCGCTAACCGTGTTAGCTGCAATACTTGCGGTACTTGGTTATTCGGTTAATGAGTCTGTAGTAGTATTTGATAGAATTCGTGAGAACTTCCGAACTATTCGTGATGGAACTGTATCTGATATCATCAATAATGCGATTACTGCTACAATGAGTAGAACAATAATCACTCATGGATGCACTGAGATGATGGTATTATCAATGTTATTTTTTGGTGGCCCAAGCTTACATAATTTTGCTTTAGCATTAACTATTGGAATTTTATTTGGTATTTATTCGTCAGTTTTAGTAGCCTCACCTTTACTTATGTGGTTTGGGGTTGATAGAGTAAACCTAATTAAACCACCAAAACGCAAAGAAGAAGCTGTAGTTTAATTAATTATCAGAATTTTAACTTGATAGGAACAATACCATGGAATTTATTCATCTAATTCTGCATCTTGATAAATATCTTGGTGAGGTAGTTAATCAATACCATAATTTTTTTTATGTGATTTTATTTCTCGTGATATTTGCTGAAACTGGGCTTGTGGTTACCGCTTTTCTACCCGGTGATTCGCTATTATTTGTTGCTGGTGGCCTAGCTGCTAGCGGTAATTTAGAATTTAGTGTTTTAGTTTTGGTAATCTTCTTGGCTGCATTTTTAGGTGACAATAGCAACTTCGCAATTGGTAAGTTTCTAGGTGAAGCATTATTTAAAAACCCCAACTCCAAGATATTTAGACGCGACATTCTAAATAAAACCCATGATTTCTACGAGCGTCACGGTAGAAAAACTGTAATTATTGCTCGATTCATACCATTAGTTCGTACCTTCGCACCATTTGTTGCCGGGGTTGGACATATGAAATATATTAGATTTATTGGTTTTAGCCTTATTGGTTCATTTTTATGGGTGAGTATATTTTTAGGGGGTGGCTATCTATTTGGTAATCTGCCTTTTGTTAAAGAACATTTATCAATAATCATTATATTAGTCATGTTTATTTCGGTATTGCCAGTATTTAAGATGATATATGACGAAATAAAACTTAAAAGAAATTAATAGTAATTTCAAATTAAAACCTTTATAAGCAATAAGTGTGAAAAATAATGCGGCAATAATTAAAGAATTAGATATTGAAGGTTATCGCTCAATTCAGAAACTAGTTTTAAACTTGGGGCAGGTTAATGTAATTACTGGTGCTAATGGTTGCGGTAAAAGCAATGTCTATAAAGCAATTTACCTACTGGCAAAAGCTGCTAAAGGAGAGTTTGCTAACACTATTGCTCTAGAGGGGGGTATTCCATCACTTATGTGGGCAGGTGAAAAACGCCATGCCAATTTTAATAAAACTGAAATTCGCCTTAATCTGCGTGCCATATGCACTGATCTAAGCTATGAATTAAGCTGCGGAATACCTATCTATGTTCCCCATAGTATGTTCTTACTGGATCCAGAAATTAAACAAGAAGCTGTTTGGCTTGGGAATAAAAAAAGACCAAGTACTTTATTATTGGAGCGAGATAGCAGCACTGCTTTTATTTTTGATCAGCAACAAAATAAGCATACTTACCCGTTCTTTCTTTCTAATTCAGAATCGGTATTAGCCCAACTGCATGAACCACATTTATATCCTGAGGTTGCTTCATTAAGTAAGCAGCTAGAGAACTGGCGCTTTTACCACAATTTTCGTACAGATCAAAACTCACTGTTGCGACAACCTCAAACTGGTGTCAGAACCCCTATATTAAGTGATACTGGTTATGATTTGGCTGCTGCATTACGCACCATAATGGAAATCGGGGCTGAAGATAAACTACATGAAGCTATTGAGCTTGCATTTCCTGGCAGCAAACTAACTATCATTGACCCTTATCGCAAATCACGCTTTGAAATCCAAATACAAATGAAAGGCATATTACGACCATTAAATGCCAGCGAGCTGTCTGATGGCACACTTAGATATTTATGTCTGGTTGCAGCTTTATTAAGCCCACGCCTACCACTGGTTATGGTATTAAATGAGCCAGAAATGAGCTTACATCCAGATTTAATACCACCTCTGGCTGAACTGATTATTTATGCCGCAGCATCTTCTCAAATTATTATAACAACACATTCGCAGGAATTAGTACGGATACTTCAGCGAAGTCCGTTATCCAACGCTATTCATTTGACCATGACCAAAAATGGAACCCAGATTAAAGATGATTACAATTAGTTTTTACTATTACACTAATCCACTATTTGATGGGATTATGGAAGTAGATGCTAGAATACAAAGAAAGATATTATGCAGCAAAAAATTCGTCATATAAAAAGCTTTGTGCTTCGCCAAGGTAAAATCACCTCTGGGCAATTAAACGCCATTAATACCCTACTCCCACAATACGGGATAAAATACCAAACGACCATAATTGATTTGGATACTGCATTTAATAGCAAAAAAGATAAAATAATTGAAATAGGTTTTGGGATGGGTGCTGCAACTTGGCAAATCGCTAAACAAAACCCTGAGAAAGACTACTTAGGAATTGAAGTACATGGCCCAGGCGTTGGCACACTTCTTATGTCTATGGTAGAACATGATGTTAATAATATCCGAATTATTCAACATGATGCTATTGAAGTGCTTAAAGATATGATACCTGATAACTCCATCACTGGGTTTCATATCTATTTTCCAGACCCATGGCATAAAAAAAAGCACCATAAGCGCCGTATAATTCAAGCAGAGTTTATAAATCTACTATCTAGTAAACTAAAACTAGGTGGCTATATCCATATAGCTACTGACTGGGAGCATTATGCTCTTCATGTACTTCAAGTCCTAAACCAAAATCCAAAGCTTCAAAACCAATCACCAGACAATACATTTGTAGAACGTCCTTCATACCGACCTTTAACTAAGTTTGAACAACGTGGAATAAACCTAGGGCATGGTGTCTGGGATTTAATATTTTTAGCTAGATAATGCTAGATTCTAAAGTGAAAGGAAACTCCTGAATGAGTAATTCAGGTTGTTATA
>CAZJFO010000011.1:0-38248 GCA_964545465.1 uncultured Neisseria sp. | reverse complement strand
ATAGGCAAAAAGTTAAGTCATGAAACTATTTACAGCTATATCAGACATGATAGAGTAAATCATTAGATAAGACAGCATTACAGGTTCAATTAGCAATTGAAGATATATATTTATCAACCACTGTGCCAATAATTACATTAACTTCAGATAATGGTTCTGAATTTGCAAATCATGTTTCAATTAGTCAAAATCTTGGATGTGAGTTTTATTTTGCAAGACCATACCATTCTTGCGATAGAGCTCTTAATGAAAATACCAATGGACTAATTCGCAGGTATTTACCTAAAGGTACTAATTTTGATACAATATCTGAAGCAGAAATTAAGCATATCCAGGATTGCTTAAATAATAGACCAAGAAAAGTACTTAAATATAAAACCCCGAACGAGGTCATGAACAAGTATTTACAACGAGTTGAGTCTAATAGATCTAAAAATTTTAAAAGGTCAGTTTCTTTTGATGCTTGAATCCACGGATATGATGTGTAAATATTTATAACTATTTTATATAATTAATGTTATTATATACGCCTAAGTTCAATACACAATAAATAAATGTAATCCCTATATTTTAACTATGATTTTAGTTTGAAAGGATAAATCATGATAAATATTCGTCATATTGCAATTATGTTTTTTGTTACTATATCATCCGTTAATGCACTTAGTTTCTCAGGTGAGCTAAAGACAAATAAGGAATGCCCTTTGTATATTTCTAAAAATAAATCTACTAATCCAGATGGAATTAAGAGTATTATCGGCGTTAGCTATAAAATCAAAGAAGTTAATGTTTTGCCCGCTAGTTGGTATCGTATTGAAGTTCCAAATGCTCAAGTTGATAAATTACGCTGGATTGAAGCTGGGTGTGGAGACATTATTACCAACGGTAACGAAGCAGAAAAAGGCAATGAAGGAGATGTAGCTACTCCAGATATTTCAAACCTAAATTCTTGTTCAATTTCAGGTAATGCCAATAGTTATGTGCTTGGTCTAAATATGCAGACTGCCTTTTGTGAAACCTCTGGTAAAAACAAACCAGAATGTTCAAAATTAACAGCAAACTCACCATATTTTAAGCAACTAAGTCTACATGGTTTGTGGCCAAATAAAAACAGTTGTGGTATAAGTTATGGTTTTTGTAAAAACACTCAGAAAAAACCAAATCACTGTGATTACCCACCTGTAGTACTTAATTCTCAAACTAAGTCTATGTTAAAACAATATATGGCGAGTATGCAATATGGATCATGTCTTGAGCGTCATGAATGGTATAAACATGGTACTTGTCAAAGTCGAACTCCAGACGATTACTATTCCTTAGCAATAAATTTAACTAAGCAAGTAAATGACACCGATTTTGGGGGTTATATTGCTAATAACATAGGAAAGTCGATTACTACTAAAGACTTTAATAAAAATTTTGATGCAACTTTTGGCACTGATACTAGCAAAAAAGTACAATTACTCTGCAATAAAGGTCTATTAACTGATCTTTATATCGAGCTACCAAATTTAGATAACAATAATGAGAGCTCAATAAAAAAATTGTTACCGCTAGCAAAAGACGCTAAACCCAAAACCTGCCCTTATACATTTAAATTGTCTAATTTCCATCATTAAATAAAACTCACTTCCAGAGTCAACGATAAGCGAGACTCTGGAAGTGCTGTTAATAATCCTTTTGATATTCGCCACATAAAGTTAAACACATGGTTTTTAAATCAATTCTAGCAGAATCTTATTATTACCCTAAAGTGTAAAGATAATGTATAATGCTATATACAAATCATAAAAAGGTCAATATTATGAACAAAATTAGTTTCTTATTTATTTTTTTATTATGTTCTCTAAAATTAAGCTTCGCAACTGAAGTTACCGCGATTACTGATTTTAACAGTAGTGCATATTTAGGTAGTTGGTATGAAATTGCTAGGTTACCAAATAGTTTTGAAAATAAATGTTCTATTCCTATTGTTGCCAATTACTCAATAAGCCCTGATAATACTGAACAGCTTATTGTGACTAACCAATGTAATACCAAACATAATAAATTAAACACCGCAGTAGGTAATGCTAATTTCATAAGCTCTAAAAACGTCGGAAAATTAGAGGTAACATTTTTACCTAAATGGCTAAGATGGCTACCATTTATTTATGGAGATTATTGGGTATTGTATACAGACTATGACACTATATCAGTAGTAGGTAGTCCTAACCATGAATATTTATGGATATTGTCTCGCACTAAAGATTTAAATCATGATATATTAGCAAAAGCCATTTTAATTGCTCAAGATCAAGGCTTTAACACATCGGAATTGGTATTTAATTATCATTCAGAGTTACAGGTGAATGAGTCTAATTAACTCATAGGATAAATGGTTTAGGAGCTTATCTAAACCATTTTAATTTACAACATCGCTAATCTAGTTACGGGATTATTCTGAGCCATTTTAAATATCAATGGCAATTATTTCTGACACTTCGCATGGAAACCCATATTATTCACAACAGTAAAATTTAGTAGAGATTAAATATTCAAGAACCTAACTATTGATAATATTGTATAATAAAGCTTGGTTACAAATGAAATCAAGTAAGCATAAAATTGATGATCCAGTAAAAATTGGAATGGCTGATTTTAATGTTTAGCTGTCCTGTATCTCATTAAAAATCAAGATGGGCATTTTTTATAATAATATTTTTTATGATTGGCTAAAATCATGATACGACTAGGTGTTAATATTGATCACATCGCAACGTTAAGAAATGCAAGGGGGGAGTTATTCCCAAGTGTAATCGAAGCAGGACTCGTTGCTGAGAGCAATGGGGCAGACTTAATCACAGTACATTTACGTGAAGATAGACGCCACATCAAAGACAATGATGTTATATTACTTAGACAAACACTAAAAACTGAACTTAATCTAGAAATCGCAGCAACACCAGAAATGCTTGATTTTGCACTTGCAGTTCGACCTGATTATGTTTGTATTGTACCTGAAAAACGCGAAGAACTAACAACTGAAGGTGGGCTTAACGTAACTGCAAATTTTGATTATATTGCTAGTATGATAAGCAAATTACAAGACAATGAGATTAGAGTATCGCTATTTGTTGATGCTGATAATACCCAGATTACGGCAGCAGCAGATGCTAATGCATATGCAATAGAAATTCATACTGGTAAGTATTCTCAGTTAAAAGATATGTACCATAGTAATGAAGAATATTATAAAATTAAAGATATGTGTGATTTAGCTGATTCATTGGATTTAGTTGTAAATGCTGGACATGGTTTAACTTATCATAATGTAAAACCAATCGCACGACTACCACACATGCATGAACTAAATATCGGTTTTGCGATTATCGCTCAAAGTACTTTTTGGGGATTACCTAAAGCGGTATCTACAATGAAGCAATTAATGTTAGAAGAAAGAAGATAATGCATAATTTAGTGGCAATTTTAAGCGGTGCTCTTTTTGTGCTTGCTATTATTTGCGGAATTGGGCCACAAAATCTAAATATAATAACCCATGCTATTAAAAAAAACCACTCAATTACAGTATCCTCAATTACAGCTTGTGCGGATATTTTCCTTCTTCTTGCAGGAGGTATCGGACTAAGTTTATCAGAGTCTAAAACAATTATAATAATTATCAATATTGCTGGTATAATTTTTATGTGCTGGTATTTAATGACTAAGGTTAAGGGGTTATTTGGTTCACATAATGCATTAGTTATAAAAAATGTAAAAGAATCTAGAAAAAAAGCTATTATCAGAGCTCTTGCTCTTACCTTCTTAAACCCACTAGTCTTGATTGATATGATAGTAATAATTGGTGCAACATCATCCCATTATCATGGAATAGAGTGGATCAATTTTATTCTCGGTGCGATTCTTGGTGACCTTATCTGGGTTTTTGGTATAACATTTATTGCCCAATATTTTTCCAAACAACTAAACCGAGTTGGCGTATGGATTACACTCGATGTTATAACGATTATTATTATGCTAGTAATCATATATAAAACCATTAATTTTTTAATCTAAACGTATGATTTACGGAATTGGTCAGGATATTGTTGATAATGCGCGGATTAGCCGGGTACTAGATCTATACGGACAGCGTTTTATTGATAGAGTATTATCCAAGAGCGAACAAATAGTATATGCCAAAAGAAAAAATAAGGTTCAGTACATTGCCAAACGTTTTGCAGCCAAAGAAGCTTTTTCTAAAGCATGTGGAACTGGCTTTCGAAGCCCAATACTAATGCATAGAATATCAGTGCTAAGCACCCCATTAGGCAAACCAGAGTTTGTTTTTGATGCTAATATAATAAAGTTTTTAGAAAAACATAAAATCAATGGCTTTCATGTATCATTAAGCGACGAAGTCCATGCTTCAACCGCTTTAGTTATATTAGAGAGCAACTAACGGGCTGTATATCCACCATCAAAGGGAACTATAGCGCCGTTCATGAAAGATGCTTTCTTAGTAGTTAAAAAATAAACTAATTCAGCAACCTCATCAGGGTTACCAATTCTACCTATTGGTTGCATCATCGCTTCTTCTTTTTCTACTTCAGGAAGTGGTATTCCAGATTTTTTAGAATATATACTAACAGCATTTTTATGTAAGGGCGTATCTATTGATCCTGCACCAATACAATTCACCCGGATATTATATCTAGCATAATCTATAGCTGTACTCTTGGTCAGACTTCCTAAAGCTGCTTTTGTCATACCATAAACCGAAGAGCTGGGTTTCGCGATAGTACATTGATCAGAACCAATTGTAACTATTGCACCATCATTTTGTTCTTTCATATAAGGAATAACCGCTTGAATAAACCAAAAAGCCCCTAATAAATTTAGGCGTAAAACATCCATCAAATCTTCATCACTGGTGTTTTCAATTGTTGCTGAAAGATGTTTACCTGCTGATACAACTATACTATTAATTTGTTTACTTTGTACAATAATTTGTTTAATTGATTGTCTAACTTGCTCAGGATTACAAAAATCAGTTTCTAGATATTTATAATTTGGATTAATAATATCATTATTTACTATATCTAGATTATAAACAAAATGACCTTGGGATAAAAATTTATTCACACACGAAAGCCCTATACCTGAAGAGCCACCAGAAATAACTACAACTTGCATAATTTTATCCTATAAAAAACATCATACATGATGTTAACACACTAGCTCTAGCTTAAGATAATAAAGTTTATGTGGTTAATCCACGATTTTACGCTTAAAGAGATATGTATAACTATCTCCAATATGTTAGAATTATTCTTGTTGAACTTGGAGACCCTTTATGAAAATTAATAGAGTTGAAATATTTGATACTTTTTGTCAAGATAGGCCACAATGGCATCCAGTATTTGTACGCATCCATACCGATGAAGGAATAAGCGGAGTTGGTGAGGCTGGGCTTGCTTATGATTGGGGTCACAGTGCTGCTGCTAATATGATTAATGAGATAGCTAAAGCAAGAATTATTGGAGCTGATCCATTCCAAACTGAACTTATTTGGAATAAAATGTACCGTGAGGGCTTCTGGGCTGCAGGTGGAAACGCGGTGTTTTTTGCTGCCATGTCAGCACTAGATACTGCACTTTGGGATATAAAGGCTAAAGCCTTAAATGTACCTCTATATCAATTACTAGGTGGTAAGGTAAATCCAAAACTTAGAACATATGCTAGTCAACTACAATTTGACTGGGATACTGAGGCTAGAAAACTTGTTGAGCCAATAGAATATGCTCGTGCTGCAGAAAAAGCTCTACACGAGGGTTATGACGCCGTAAAAGTTAATCCTATGTTTTATGATAAAGATGCAAATACCATGTATGATCTAACTAAGTTATTTCCCCATGATTTTATGCAATTAGTAAAAGCTAGAATGAAAGCAATCCGTGATGCAGTTGGTGATAGTGTTGATATTTTTTTAGAATGCCATAGCCTACTTGGAGCTACTTCTGCTATCCAAGTTGGGCGTGAAATTGCTGATGAATTTAACTGTGCTTTTATGGAAGAGCCTGTTAATTATCTAAACTCTGCCCTTCATGACAAAATTGCATCTAAAGTTCAAACACCATTAGCTGCTGGTGAACGACTTTATTTCAGGCACGGGATGCGTCCATATTTCGAAAATCAGACTATAGATATTTTACAGCCTGATATTGGATTATGTGGTGGAATTACTGAGACCAAAAAAGTATGTGATTATGCTGATTTATATGATATTCAAGTTCAAGCTCACGTGTGTGGAGGACCAGTTGCAACTGCGGTATCATTACACTTAGAAACGGCAATTCCTAATTTCTATATCCATGAACATCATACTTATGCTACTAAAAAATGGAATCGCGAATTATGCATTCAAGATTATCAGCCTCAAGATGGATTTATGATAGCTCCTGAATTACCAGGTATTGGAATTGAACTAAATGATGAGGTTGTTATGAAATCAAAAGCTTTTGATGTAAGGTAAAAATGCTATAATAGCATTGATATAAGAGGATTTAAAATGCATGTAATTGACACACACGTCCACTTTTGGGACTTAGCAAATAATATAAACACTTGGATTTTCAGATCTAATGAACCGTCCTTACTTACAAATTATTTACCAGATACTCTCATCAAAAAATTTAAATGGCCACTTGGTGGTGTAGTTCATATTGAAGCTCATGATTTTGCAATTCCAACCGTTTTTGAGATTAACTGGTTGAGTACTATTATGAAAACTATTACAAACCTAAAATATAGTCATATAGCATTTGCTGATATTACTTTACCTAAAAGTGAGTTTGCGAAAATTATTGATAATTTAAAATGTTGCCAAAATGTAAGTGGTATACGCCACATACTTTCACACGCTCCTAAATTTGATTATAGCCCTTGTGATGACGACTTATCCCACAATGCTAATATTCCCGAGAACTTGAATTACCTCGCTAGTACTCAGTTAATTTTTAATTGTCAAATGTATCCATATCAAATAGATAATATTATTCCAGCAATTAAAAACTCTAGGGTTATATGTATCATTGATCACCTAGCATTACCAGCTTGGGCTACAGATGGTGACAAAGATCATAAGAATTGGCAAAATACCATTACTGAATTAGGCAAGCTAAAAAACGTGTTTATAAAAATGTCTGGTATTGATATGTTTAGACAGGCGCATGAATTTAAAAATATTTTAGATTTTTGTTTTAAAGCAATTCCAAGTACCAATTTGATATATGGTTCTAACTACCCGGTATCATTTAACCATAGTTATAATTATTGGTATGATTACTTAAATACTTTTAATTTATCAAATAACACAAAAGAACAAATTTTTTTTAAGAATGCTAATAGTATTTTTTTCACTAATAAACATTAACTTTATATAAAGATAACTAAATGAATAACATAACTCAAAAAAGTATTGAGGTTAAAATACATGAAAGCAAAGCTTTGACTGAAGCAAACCTAAGAAAGCAATTAGCTTATCTATATCGAATATTTGATTACTATGGTTGGTGTGATCTTATTGTAACGCATTTATCGGTTAGAATCCCTAAAGAAAACGCACTTTTGATTCTTCCTTTTGGACTTTCATTTAAAGAAATAACCCCTGATAATTTAATTAAGGTTGATTTAGATGGTAATATTTTAAAAAGTAGCGGTGGTTTTGGCATAAACAATAATGGAACTACTGTACATAGAGATATTTATGCGAATAAACCTGAAATTAATTGCATTATTCATACCCACTCTTACTATGGAGTAGCCATATCTAATCTAGATGAAAATCTTCATTGTTTAGATCAAATTAGTATGATGTTTTATAATAAAGTAGGTTACCATGACTTTGAAACATTGTTTATTAACGATGATAAACAAGACACCTTACTCAAAGATATGACCGGATTTAATAGTATGATTTTAAAAAACCATGGTTTATTAACGGTTGGTAATAGTATAACTGAAGCCTTTTGGTTCCATTATTACCTAGAAACAACTTGTAAAATACAAGTTCTAACCATGTCTACAGGTGGCAAAATAAGGTACCCTAGTTTTGAATGTGTAAAAAATACTGCAGACAAATATGATAAATGGCGTAATGAAAATGATCATACCTCAGTTAGCGGTAGTGAGTTATTATTTGAAGCTGCAAAACGTCAGGTTGGATATATTTTTGAATAAGATAAAAAAAGATAAAATGATTAGGTCATGTTAGAATATGTTATGACTATGAGTAAATTTCAAAAGTTACTATTTTTAGTGATGTAAGAGGGTGCTTAAATTAACAATAACTATTCAAACTCACAAGTTTATAATGCATTTAACGATGTGAAAATATATATTGTCAATATAGATGATAATTTTAACTTTATGGCATATCAACATTGGTTTTCAAATGAAGTTTGGCAAAAAATTTTAGCCTATCGTGTTGTACCCGATAGGTTGAGGGCTTTTAGCTCTCAAATTTTACAAAGATATTATTTAGCAGAGTTGTCTAATGTATCGTTAAGTGATTTAGTAATAAACTACAATCAAAATAACAAGCCATATTTAGCAATTTCAAATGACTTTAAGTTTAATATTTCTCATTGCGGTCACAGGGTGGTTATGGCAACCTCTATCAAGTATGATATTGGAGTTGATATTGAAGTTATAAACCCCAATATCGATATTGAAGGGATGGGGAAAATCGTATTTTCTCCGTCAGAGAATAAGTTGATACATAAATCACCAGATAACTTTTTTAGATTATGGACCAAGAAAGAATCCTTAATTAAAGCTCTAGGAACTGGGTTTGGTAGCGACTTCTATCGAACAACAAATATCAATCTAGATGATATTGAAATCACGGAAAAATATTGTATCAAATTACAAAAAATCGAAAATCAATATTTAAGTATCTGTTTGTACTGTCAATCATAAGAGTTGCTTAAGAGTAATTATTACAGGAGTATGATCCGATGGGCGTTCATTTTTTCGTGGAGTAATATCAATCTCACATTTTTGTGCAAACTGTCGCACTGCTTCACTAATTAAAATATGATCAATTCGAAGACCTAGCTTACGTTTAAAAGCAAAATTACGATAATCCCACCAGCTATATTGACGTGGCTCTTGATTAAATAAGCGAAAACCATCATGAAGACCAAGTGCAATTAAATTGTTCCATGCGTCGCGCTCTGGAGTAGAGCATAGAATTTGTCCAGAAAATGCAGGTGGATCATAAACGTCTATATCATTTGGTGCTATATTGAAATCCCCAAGAACTATTAGTTTTGAATTATTTTTAAGTGTTGTTGATATATAGTTATGAAATTGATTAAGCCATTCTAGTTTATATGAATATTTATCACTGCTAATGCTCTCGCCATTTACAACATAAGCACACATTATTCTAATATCATTAATAGTAGCACTAATTACCCTCTTTTGAATGTCCGTATAATGAGGAATATCCATAGTTATATCATTAATTGGGTGCTTAGAAATCAAAGCTACACCATTATAAGTTTTTTGCCCATTAAACGCACAATGAAAACCAAGTGCAGTCAACTCCTCTAACGGAAAACTATCATTATCTTGCTTTAGCTCTTGGAGAGCTAAGACATCGCAGTTGGTAGTTTGTAGCCATTCTATTACTTGAGGTAGTCTTACTTTAAGTGAATTTACATTCCAAGTGGCAATTTGCATATGTCTTCCTTTGAGATATTTAATTTTTCAGCCAAATTTTACCATATTGTAATTTTATTGGTATTCATTACTGAGTAAAAGCTAAATAATCTAATATAACTATTTAGGTATAGAGTTTTGGTCTAAACTCTTAGCACTTATTTATTCTTAGGGTATGGTAGTATTTCAGCTTGGACTAACAGGTGATAAAATTGCTCACTTAATTTACTGTTAGATTTTATTACTCAACTAACGTCTTACTCAACTTTTTAAAAGTTGGTAGATACAATTCAGGAGAAATATTATGTTAAACTCTAATAGACAACTGCAAAATAAAATAAATCGAAAGATGTGTACACTTGCAATGATAGTTGTAGGTTCGGGCATATTTGCTTTAAGTGGATGTGATGCGGGAGAAGCTAGTAAAAGTGCTTCGCCAACTCAACCAACACCTCACTTGGAAATACAGAAATTAAAAGTAAATAAGTTATCGGAAAGTCAGCCAACGACAGTAAACATAGAGTTGGATGATGCCTCTCCTACAAAGTCAGCAAATTTATCTATTGTAAACAATAATCCAGATGTTTTAGAAATAACCCAACATGATTGTGATAATTTAAATGCACGTCATAATACTTGTGATGTTACGATAGTTGGAAAATCAATTAAAGAATCACAAGAACTTGCTAATTTCAGCATAAGTGCTGATGGGATTTCTAGTGTTACTTCTGAAGATTATACAATAATAAATAAGCCAGCATTTAGCTTATCACAAGATATGCCTTATTCAAGAACTCATGCTGGAATTAAAACACCAGTAAAAGTAATATTTGGAAATCCAATTGATGAGTCAACTGTTGATTCAAGCACATTATTTGTTACATCTTTAAATGGAGAGAGTATTGAATCAGGAACTGTTGTATTTGAGAGTCAAATTGCAACCTTTACTCCTAGTGGTGATTTAAAGTACGACACTCCATATATTGTCCATATAAATGGAATTAAAGATCTAAATGGTGATTCAGTCATAGGGGTAACTGAGAGCTATACTACACAGGGTACTTATTATATCTTTGTGTCAAGCAGTATGACATCTGGTAATATAGGTGGTATAGGTGGTATAACAGGTGCTGATGAAATGTGTAATAGTGATCTTTCATGTGGTGCAAGTTTAGGGAGGACAACTTGTAAGGCAATGTTAGCGACTAATGAATCTACAGGCCCTAATGCTCGTCAAGCTAATCCAGTATATAACTGGGTACTGATGCCGTATACAGCATATGTTACCGCAGACAGTAAAATAATAGGAACAACCGGTATAGACTCGGTATTTGCGTTTCCTTTAACTAACCCAATAGATGGTGCACCTACACCCACGTGGACAGGTCTAGACAGTAATTGGGAACCTTCGCCAAATACTTGCTCAGATTGGTCAGTTGGGGATACTAGCAAGTATGGAAATATTGGAGATCCTTCAAACAGTGGTAACTCAAGCTTGTATAATAATAATCAAACATGTGATACGACGCATACGCTATATTGTGTGCAAGTCCCAAGTAAACCCTAAGTGTATTAATACTTAAAATTTATATATACATTTTTGCGATCTGATGCAGAAGAAAGTGCCATGGTTTCATACCATGGCTTTTTTTATAATCTATGTATATGCTACAATATCGATATAAAAGTTCTGAAGGTTAAAGATAATATATGCAGATAATATTTATTGGCGGTGGCAATATGTCAGAGGCCATTTTTTCTAAAATAGACAATCAAGAGATTATTGTAGTACAAAGAAACATGGATAAGCGTATAGCTTTAGCTCATAAATATCCACTTATTCGTTTTTTATCCACTCTTGATTTTACTCCTCAGGAAGATGATCTGGTAATACTTGCTGTAAAACCTCAAGATGCTAAAGAATTATGCCAAAATATCCCTAAAACTAAAGCTGTTGTATTATCTGTAATGTCAGGAATAAGCACCACAACCCTTGCTCTTTGGTTGGATAATACTAACATTGCACGACTTATGCCAAATACTTTAGCTAAAGTGGGTATGTCTGTAAATGGCGTCTATTTTTCTGATGAAATAGAAAATACTAAACGCCAAATTATTTTGGGTATTATTAATAGCATTGGTAAAACATACGTATTTGATAATGAGGATTTTATAAATAAAATTACTGCGGTTGCAGGTAGTGCACCTGCTTATGTATTTTACTTTATCGAAGCAATGATTAATACTGCAATTAATCAATTTGAGTTTGATGCCAACGATGCTTTTGATATAACTATGCAGGTTTTTAAAGGTAGCATAACTTTAATCGAAAACAATCCAAATATAGCCCAACTAAGAGCAAATGTTACATCTAAAAAAGGTACTACCGAACAAGCAATAAGTATATTTGAAAAAGCACAACTTCAACAAATTATTGCTGAAGCTGAAATAGCATGTTATAACAAAGCATGTGAATTAGCTAATACCTTTTAAGTGGTGAACTCAATAGTCTAACGAAAAGTGCAGTTGCCTTGGCAAGAGAACGTAATTTTCTAGGTTATAGTTTTAGAAATGATGGAGATTTGAGAGTAGCCTAGCAGTCAGTCTCAGCATAACCTAAATTTAATTAGAGTTACCAAAAATTAGAATCCAAAAAAGTTAATAGTCTGTTGTTAGGCATGTGCTTATGATAGAATTAGGGGGTATATTATTAATTTGGACTTACGTGTATGCTGATCATGAAATTTGGTGGAACCTCGGTTAGTGCAAAAGAGAGTATCGAGGTAATATGTAGTTTAGTGGAGGCTAATCTACATAAAAACCCTGTGCTTGTTGTATCAGCATTAAGTAAAGTTACCGATAGTTTGGTAGCAATATGCACTAAAGATAATTTCTCAGAAGCTGTTTTTGATAATTTATATGATAAGCATAAGGGTTTAGCAGCTGAGTTTCTAAATGCTAATGATCTAGATCTGGTATTAAAATACATAAAACAGTGTCTAAATGAAGTTAAGAAAAAACTATCTAAATTCTATGGTTGTGGCAACAACTTAGTGCCTTTAGCTCTAAAAGATGAGATTGTCTTTTGTGGTGAAAAAATGTCATCATTTTTAATAGCAGCGATTATTCGCTATAAAACAAAAATTGATACAAGACAAGTATTATCAAACACATGCATTATCACCAACAAAAAATTTGGAGGTGCTGATTATTTAGCCGTACCAACCAAAAAAAACACCTGCAGTGTTTTACTACCACTCATCAAACAGAAAATAATACCAGTAGTTACTGGGTTTGTGGGAGCTACAAAAGATGGCGAAATAACTACCTTTGGTCGCGGTGGCTCAGACTATAGTGCGTCAATATTAGGGTTTACTCTTGATGCTACTGAAATTCAAATCTGGACTGATGTAGATGGAATTTATTCTACAGATCCGCGGGTAATCAAAACCGCCAAACTTTTACCGCTTTTAGCATACGAAGAAGCTTCTGAATTGGCTAATTTAGGGGCAAAAGTACTTCACCCACGAACAATTAAACCGGCAATTCTTGCCAAGATTCCAGTCAAAGTATTAAATACTTTTAACCCAAGTGGCACTGGCACTACTATAGTTGACGTTGTGAACGAGAAAAAACGCCGTGTTAAAGCAATTACCACCAAAAGCTCAGTTTTTTTAATTACCATTACATCTAATGAAATACTTTTTGGTAAAGGATTTCTTAAGAAGGTTTTTGATATCTTTTCACGTTTCAATATTGCTATTAACTTAATTAGTGTTTCCGAGGTTAGTCTCTCAATTACTTTTGATAATAAAGAATATATCAATAAAGCTTTGAAACACATTAGTAAAATTGGTATGGTAACTTATGATGAAGAGTATGGTAGTTTATCACTGGTAGGGGGATCTATTATGGATATTCCAAACCTAATGAATGATATATTTACTATTTTGGAATCTGCTCATATTAAAGTACATATGATATCTTATAGTGGTAGTAATATTAATGTGAGTATGGTAGTTTTGTCGAAGGATATTAATAGAGCATTGGAGCTACTACATAATCACTTTATTGACTAGATTTTTCAAGTTATTAACATATTTTTATAGGGTATTTTTCCCAAATTCTATACGAACAGCAAAATGTTATTGTTTGGGATGACGCTTTTCTTACGTTATACGAACAGCATTTTCTTACGTCATCCTCGACTTACAAATTCTGCTGTTTAAATGTGAATCGAGGATCCATGCACCCTGCACTTTAATTATGGGGGTATGCCATTTTGTATGGGTTTATTAGCCGATCAAACTCGTCATCTGATAAAAATTTAAGTATATTATTGGCATCCCTCAAAGAGCAATCATGTTCATCGGCATAGTGTGCCATTTGTGATGCTTTATCATAACCAATAGCAGGACTAAGGGCTGTTACTAACATTAACGAATTATTCATTAGCGCGTCGATTTTCTTAAGATTAGGCTTTATACCTTCTAGCAAAAACTCACGGAAGCAATTGCACGAATCATTGATTAAATCTATCGATTGGAGTAAGTTGTAAATCATTACTGGCTTATAAACATTCATTTCTAAATATCCACCAGCACCACCTAAAGTTATAGCAGCATCATTAGCAATTACTTGAACAGATGCCATAGCCAAAGCCTCACATTGTGTAGGATTTACTTTGCCAGGCATAATCGACGAACCAGGTTCATTTTCAGGAAGGATTAACTCATGGATTCCTGCACGAGGACCACAACTTAAAATGCGAATATCATTAGCAATCTTATATAAGGTATTAGCTAAAGTTTTTAATGCCCCACTAATTGCCACTAAAGGGTCATGCGAACCTTGAGCCGCAAATTTATTTGGTGCGGTTACAAATGGCAGAGCTGTTAGTTTACTAATATGTCTTGCAATTGTAACTGCAAAGTCTTTATGCGTATTGATGCCGGTTCCAATAGCTGTTCCACCTACTGCTAACTGGTATACATCATTAAGAGCATACTTTATTCGTGCAATATTATCATCAATTAGGTGTGCATAACCAGAGAATTCTTGACCTAGTGTCATTGGGACAGCATCTTGCATATGGGTGCGCCCAAGTTTCACAATATTATCCCAAGACTTGGCTTTATTCCATAAGCTAGAGGAAAACTTAGCCAATGTGGGTAATAAACGCTTATTAATTTCAATAGCAGTTGCCATACACATCGCTGTTGGGAAGGTGTCATTTGAGGACTGTGACATATTGACATGGTCGTTGGGGTGAACAGGTGCTTTACTCCCCATTATTCCACCAGATATTTCGATAGCACGATTAGAAATTACCTCATTGACATTCATATTAGATTGAGTGCCACTACCAGTCATCCATACATGAAGTGGAAACTCCGTATCTAGTTTACCCGATATTATTTCATCGGCTGCTTTGATAATCAAATTAGCACGCATTTCATCAAGCATATTAAGCTCAAGATTACTATTTGCTGCCGCTTTTTTTAAGATAGCTAATGAATGAATTACTGGTAATGGAATCAGCTCCTTGCCAATTGCAAAGTAGTGTAAGGAGCGAGCTGTTTGAGCACCCCAATAATGGTTGTTGGGAACTTCTATTTTGCCCATGCTATCTGATTCAATCCGGTAATTAGCCATACTAATCTTTTCTAAACTTTTGTTTCTACTAATTCATACGCAATATCATTTGCGATAACAACTTCTATTCTTTCTATGTCATTATAACGTTTTACGCTGATTGCTTCTTCAACATGCCCTAGAGTCATCTTTGAAGGATCTGTTGCAACAAGCTCAAAGCCCCTAAGATCAATTGGGTCTGTTATGGTATTAATACGTACTGGAGCCGGTTTGGTCTCAATTGTTAATACTTCTTCCTTAACAACTTTCTCGGCAACTACTGGTTTTGGTGTCCTAGGGGTAACTGTTTTTTGTGGAGTGTTAACAACTACTTCTGCCTCATGCGCCATTTGGGGAGTGGGCTGCCAAGCTTGATTAATAGCGTTATTTTTATTATTTACAGGTTTAGCTGTATCTGTTTTTGGAGTAATATCTGCTTTAATCTTATTTGGAATAATATTATCGTATTTATTAGCAGGTCTTGTAGTTGCTAAATTATCATTTTTAGCGCTAAAGTTCTTTCCTTGTTCTATGATATTATCATATTTACTTTTAGGTTTATTCGCTACAACATTATCACTTTTTTCAATAGAAGCATTGTTATTCTTGTTATTTTGTCTAACAGTTTGTATCTTGTTATTACTACGGTTTACACCAACTGGACGTGCCTTATTATGTCTTGTTATCGAAGACGCTGGTCGATTATTATTAACCACTTTATCAGGAGCTGATTTAGGATTTACAGTACTTGGTTTAAAAATATCCATAAATTTAATTAGGATTTTTTTCAAAGCTGCTATTTTATTTATAACTGGAGCAGGTTTCGCAGCAATGATATTCTTCACTACTGCGTTATTACCAAGAGAACTGGCGGCTTTGTTTTGATTTCCTTGATATTGTATGCTATCATCTGGAGTTTCAACCAAGTTATAACTAGTTTTATTACTAAGAGCATCGCTGCCATCACTAGCTATTTTACGGATTTTATAATGAGGTGTTTCAAGATGAACATTCGGTATAAGAATAATTTTAATTTTCATGCGATGTTCAATTTTTGCAACATCATCACGCTTTTCATTAAGTAAATATGTAGCCACAGATACTGGGAGTTGTACGTGAAGTGCTGTAATGTAGCCTGAACTTTTCACTACATCTTCTTGAATTATACGTAATATATGTACAGCGGTTGATTTGGTGCCGCGAATGCTTCCAACACCATCACAGCGTGGGCAGGTGATAGTAGTAGACTCTTCAAGAGATGCCTGTAGTCTTTGACGCGATAGTTCTAGTAAACCAAATTTAGATAGTTTACCCATTTGAATCCGTGCTCGGTCAAATCCTAGTTGTTGTTTGAAGCGGTTTTCTACTTCTCTTTGGTTTTTCTGTGATTCCATATCAATGAAATCAACTACCACAAGACCACCTAAATCACGTAACCGTAACTGACGAGCTATTTCTTCCGCTGCTTCCATATTAGTTGCTAAAGCTGTTGCTTCAATATCGCTACCTTTATTTGCCTTGGCTGAGTTTACATCAATTGCAGTTAATGCTTCGGTATGGTCAATAGCTATTGATCCACCTGATGGTAAATGCACCATTCGCCCATAAGCAGTTTCGATTTGATGCTCAATTTGAAAGCGGGAGAATAATGGCACGTTGTCATTATATAGTTTAACCCGTGATACAAAATTAGGCATAACGTGGGACATAAATTGACGTGCTTGTTCGTATACGTCATCGGTATCAATAAGAATTTCACTAATATCAGGAGAGAAGTGATCGCGGATTGAACGAACGACTAAATTACTTTCTTGATAAATCAGAAAGCTTCCACCTTGGTTAGCTGATGCTGTTGTAATCGCATCCCACAATTTAACTAGATAATCTAAATCCCATTGTAACTCCTCTGGAAAACGACCGAGAGCGGCAGTTCTTGCAATTGTACTCATGCTCTCAGGCATATTTAGGGCAGATAGGACATTCTTTAGCTCATCACGTTCATCACCGTCAATGCGTCTAGAAATACCTCCAGAGCGAGAGTTATTAGGCATTAAGACTAAGTAACGCCCAGGTAAAGATATATAAGTTGTAAGAGCTGCACCTTTATTACCACGCTCATCTTTTTCTACTTGGATTATTAGAGGAGTACCTTCAGGTAGACGGTTAAATTCTCTATGACGAGCTGTGTCTGGTAAATAAGAAGAGTCAATCTCTTTAAACGGTAGAAAACCTTGTTTATCAGTCCCGTAATCGACAAAGCAAGCTTCAAGAGATGGTTCTACTCGTGTAACTACACCTTTGTAGATATTACCACGGCGTTGGGTTTTGCTGGTGGTTTCAATATCAAAATTTATTAATTTTTGACCTTCAACTGTTGCAACTCTGAGTTCTTCTTGATAAGTTGCGTTAAATAACATTCGTTTCATTTAAGTACCTTTGATTAAAAGCACCTAATTTGTTGATTTTTGTATCTAGTGCATGATGCCCACTATAGTTAATTAATTGACTTGTAATTTAATATTTATATAAATACATGTTGCTTAACCAAATCTACTTTTAAACCTTGTTCTAATGGACAATAAAAAGTTAATAAAATAAAATAAATCGACAAATAGGTTTTATAATAATTATAAAAAGTGAGAAAATTTTTATTTTTTGATCCTCTCACAGAAATATGTATCCTACTGTAAAGTGGTTCTATAGCCTTTGTTTAGAATGACACTCGTAGAAGTTTTAGTTTAATAGACTATATTAGTCTTAGTGATGTTTACAACTTGTAATAAAATTAAGTTACAATCATGCTAATTGTTATCTATAAAGGTGATATTATAAACTATAATGAGTAATATATTAAGTAAAAATCAAGTTAACTTTCATTTAGTTAGCGAAAAAGATGAAGATATGAGGTTAGACAACCTTTTAATGAGGCTTTTAAAAGGTGTGCCAAAAACACATATTTATAGAATTATACGTAGTGGTGAAGTTCGTATTAATAAAAAACGTGCGAGTGCTAATGATAAGGTAGCACTCGCTGATGAAATTAGAATTCCACCAGTAGAGATTAATCATAAACAAGAGTCTTATGTTGCTATTCCTCGTGCAAATTTCCCGATCATTTTTGAAGATGATTATTTTTTGATTATTAACAAACCTGATGGCGTAGCTTGTCATGGTGGAAGTGGCGTTAGTTTTGGAGTAATAGAACAGCTGAGGAACTATAATCCACGGGCTAAATTTCTAGAGTTGGCTCATCGCTTAGACCGAGATACCTCTGGTCTTTTGATTATTGCCAAAAAAAGAAAAGCTTTAGTTGAAATTCAAGAACTTATCAAAAATGGTAAGATGAGAAAGCAATATCTGGCATTAACTCTTGGGGAATGGAAGGACAGTTTAAGGAATGTAAAAGCACCACTGTTTAAATATTTAACTAAAGAGGGTGAGCGACGTGTGAGAGTTGATCATGAGAATGGTCAGTATGCACAGACTGTCTTTAGTGTGGTTAGAAACTATGGTGACTACACATTAGTTAATGCAGATCTTAAAACTGGTCGTACGCACCAAATAAGAGTACACCTACAACATATAGGTTTTCCGATTATCGGAGACGTAAAATATGGTAATTTTGAACATAATAAACAGCTTTTGAAAAACGGGTTTAAAAGAATGTTTTTACACGCGGCAAGTCTTGAGTTTACTCACCCAATAACCAATTCAAACATATACCTAGAGGCGAAGCTGCCTTCGGTATTGCAGGGGTTTTTGGATGCACACGGTGAGCGTGGTAACCATACTCAAAATTTACACCTAAATATTTATAGAACTCTATTACCAGATTTATACTAGAATTATGAAATGTGTTTTACTAGTACAGATAACAAGACTAAGAGAAAACTAGTATCCCCTTTTACAACAAGGCTAACCATGTTATAAGGTACTTGGTATATGAAATGTAGGTTATTATCACTCCTCTTAGGCTTTCTGACTTTATCACATGCTACTAATCTAACAATAATAAATAATCTTGATACCAATTCAAATATAACAGATGTAAAATTTCGAATTGGTTCCCCAAAGAGTGGTCAAGAATTTGTTAAGTTGGATGATATGAAAAATAACTCTCACGTAACCCAAACATATAACATAAATGCTACTAGACAAAATATATTAAATAAGGCAATAGCAACTAATGAAACCCATAAAGTTCCAATCTTCTTATTGTTCACGGTTCCTGCAAATACTTTTACAAGTAATCAACCAAAACTATTTTATTCCTCTATGTTCTGGGTAGATCAAAATACAGCAAGTAGTGATATAGATATTAATCTAACTAAAACTGACCACAATAATGAAAATGGCAATCCGTTATTATCATTAACTATAAATAACGACAAAACTACTACCGCTGTTGCATATCCTAGTTTGACAAGTTCAACACATAATTGGGCTACTACTTGTGGGGCTATTCTTGGAGGTGGATGTACTATTTATGTAGATTATTTAGGGGGTAATGCAGGTCTTTATTTAATGTTTGCGAATACCTTTGCTTTAAGTGGTATGGGTGGTAATTTTAGTAGCAATTATAGTCTTGCAGAGTTAGCTAGGCTTGGAAGTGGAGCTGGTGGTAATACGCTACAAGCAAATTTCTGGAGCGGTTTGATTTATTCCCATGGTGAAGTCATGAACGGTAATGAGCAAGTTGCTTGGTTTAATGGTGGCGGTGTAGGTCTTGGATATGCTGGTGGAGATAGTAAATTCTGTAGACCGAATGGAAATAATGGTTGCCAAGAAAATGCTACCCTCTTGCACTGGTATGACTATAAGAATCAGCAGCTTCATTTAGAGTTTATTTCCTACACTACAACACTAGCACAACGGCTGTCTTTAAAGTTTTCTGATGGTAGGAGATTTCCTATGACTTGCAACACGGTTAATGAAGAATTTATGTTCTACACTAAATGGAGAACCCCACGTTCTTGTCAAGTAGCTTTGGGTAAGGATTTCTATTATAGGGATATACAGGTAGTTACTGAAGATGAATATAGCTCTCATGTATCTAAATTATTTGATATTGACGCAACTAAACAATATCAATCTGAATCTTCCTGTTCTCCCGGTGAAAAGCCCGAGGTGGAAGTTCATTTTTTACAACATGTAAACCCTTTTGTTCCAAACGGCATAGTAGTGTATTGGACCCCACGGCAGACAAATCATTTTTTTATTGTGGAAAGTATAAATAACGATATATCACCTTCTTTCGATTGTACAGTCGATAATTTTTGTATATCTGGTTTTTTAAAAGATACAAAAAAAATTGATACAGAAAAATATCTAAAAACAACAAAAGCAATATATGTTTGTGATAATAACAAAATCATTGAATCGCCAGAGCTGTTAATAACTATTGAACCTGATTAACTTTTCAACATTGCTTAATTCCAATGCCAAGTCTCAAGTCATATTAAACGCAAGTAAAAACGTTAACTTACGCTAGTAAATTAGGGTATAATACAGCTAATAAACTTTATTTATAATAGGATAAACTCAAATGACCGATCAAAACTATGATAGTTCCAGTATTAAGGTTTTAAAAGGGCTTGATGCAGTTAGAAAACGCCCAGGTATGTATATTGGAGATACCTCAGATGGCTCAGGTCTGCACCATATGGTATTTGAGGTTTTAGACAATGCAATTGATGAGGCATTAGCTGGTCACTGTAATAACATTAAAGTTACGATTCATCAAGATAACTCAATATCAGTTGAAGATAACGGTCGTGGTGTACCTACTGATATCCACCAAGAAGAGGGGCGTTCAGCTGCTGAAGTTATTATGACGGTGCTTCATGCTGGTGGTAAATTTGATAGTAATTCATACAAAATCTCTGGTGGTCTTCATGGAGTTGGGGTTTCAGTTGTAAATGCCCTATCTGATTGGTTGAAGCTTACTATCTGGCGTGATAAAAAACATCATGAAGTAAATTTTGCTCATGGGGATGCTGTTGCACCGCTTTCTTTAATTGGGGAAGCTAAGGGTAAGCAAGGAACTCGAGTTCATTTTATGGCAAGCACTGAGACTTTCGGGCTAATTGAATACCATTACGAAATTCTGGCTAAACGAATTCGTGAACTATCATTCCTAAATAATGGTGTGAAAATTACTCTATTTGATCAAAGAGATGGTAAAGAGGAGGATTTTGCATTCTCTGGTGGAGTTGCTGGTTTTGTTAGCTATGTAAACCGTAATAAGACTGTACTACACCCAAATATTTTCCACTGTACTGGTGAAAAAGATGGCATGGGGGTTGAAGTTGCGATGCAATGGAATGACTCATATCAAGAAAGTGTACAGTGTTTCACTAATAATATCCCACAACGTGATGGTGGTTCTCATTTATCAGCACTGCGTACTGTTATGACTAGGACTCTTAATCAGTATATTGAAGAGCAAGAACTTGCTAAAAAAGCCAAAGTGAATACTAGTGGCGACGATATGCGTGAAGGGTTATCTTGTATAGTATCGGTTAAACTGCCAGATCCTAAATTTTCATCACAAACTAAAGATAAACTAGTATCCTCAGAAATTTCTCCAGTACTTCAAGATATTGTTGGCGAAGCTCTAAAGACATACTTATTAGAAAACCCTAATGATGCAAAGATTATTTGTGGGAAGATTATAGATGCAGCCAGAGCTCGTGAAGCAGCACGTAAAGCACGTGAACTGACTCGTAGAAAAGGTATTCTAGAAGGCTTAGGATTACCTGGTAAACTGGCAGATTGTCAAGAAAAAGATCCTAGATTGTGTGAACTATACTTAGTCGAAGGCGATTCTGCAGGTGGTTCGGCTAAACAAGGACGAGATCGTAAATTCCAAGCAATTTTACCGCTTAAAGGTAAGATTCTAAATGTAGAGCGTGCAAGGTTTGAGAAGATGCTATCTTCACAAGAGGTAGCTACGCTAATTACAGCGATGGGGACAGGGATTGGTAAAGATGAGTACAACCCAGACAAACTAAGATACCATCGTATTATCATTATGACCGATGCCGACGTGGATGGAGCTCATATTCGGACACTTCTATTGACATTCTTCTATCGTCAAATGCCTGAATTGGTTGATCGGGGTCATATCTATATTGCGCAACCGCCACTATACAAGATTAAACAAGGTAAAAATGAGCGGTATGTAAAAGATGAAGACTCTATGAATAGCTTTTTATTAGAACTTGCTCTTGCTGATGCAAGATTTGCTGCTGATGGTGTTACCTTACTTGAGGGCAAGGCTTTGGAATTAAGTGCCCAAACTTATCTTAAAGCTCGTCAAGTGATAGACTCTCAAAGTAGATTTATTGATAGAACAGTTCTTGAGACATTATTAACGATTGATAAAATTAGTTTAAAAACTGAAGAAGATACTGATTTGGCAATTTCATCTCTTAAGGCAGCTTTGGTTGGACGTCATATTACGTTTGATAAACTATTTGATGATATTCGTGAAGAATATAAAATTAAAGTTGTGCGAATTGAACATGGTAATCATGTACCATCTACGATTGATGGATATTTTACTGAAAGTAGTGATTACTCTAAGATTATCAAAGCACAGGACGCGGTAAGTGCATTAAATATAGCAAATTTATCAGTTATTCGGGGTGACAATAGTAAGACGGTAGCTAATTTTGCTATGGGTCTTGATTGGTTAATGCAAGAAATCAAAAAAGGTCTTAATATCCAACGCTATAAGGGTCTTGGAGAGATGAATGCTGCTCAACTATGGGGTACTACTATGGATCCTAATGTTAGAAGCCTACTTAAAGTAACCGTTGACGATGCAATTTCGGCTGATAATATTTTTACTACCTTGATGGGGGACGATGTTGAACCACGTCGTGACTTTATCGAGACTAATGCTCTTCGAGCACGGAATCTTGACGTCTAGATATATAAGGGTTTATTGACTATGAAAAATATACTAATAACTGGTTATTGCACTTTCAGAAAACACTAATCTTCCTTGAAAATGGATATGCTGCCAGGCTATCGGTGAGATCTTCTTTAGTATTCTCAATGCTTTTTGATTAGCGATGCTTGGCTTACTTCCCTGCTACCTAGAGTTGCTATTATTCGCTCTAAATTTTCAGCTTCAGCCTCAATTAGCTTACGATTTATTTCGCCGCGAGGCTTAATATCATAATTATTATATTTATCAACCCACTTTTTACAATATAAATGTTGCAACTGGTTATCAATATTAGTAAACCTCGGGTGTAATTCTCCATCGAACCAGTACATAATCACTGAGTTGGCTTTATTTAGAATATGCATGTCGCCAGTTAGAATCTGAGGGTTAATTTCACTAGAGTTATTATACCCAATATCAAAAGCAAAATAGCTTTCATAATCATTTGATCCAAGTAAATATGATTGCTGCGTATTATTATGAGATTACCCCAGTGATTATTTATTACTTCCTTTTGCTTTAATTGATTGGTAGTTACAGTAATTTGTGCAATGCGGTATAATAGTTTTAAATAATATAAGATTTTTTGCTAAAATACACACATTGATCTTTTAAACTATTTTATAGGCGCTCAATTTGGTTATAGTGTCTATTTTGTCAATTACATAACTAGGTGGAAGCTAGTGGCTTGATATGCGCTTGCTGGATTATCCATTCACAATAAATATACAGTACTAATAATGATAGTGCTGTGAAGGAGATAGATTATAAAATCTAAATTTAGTATTGGCTCTTATATTCAGCTATTATCCGACCATAAGCATGCCATGCTTTCATTTTTTGGGTTACTGATTAGGTTTCCGGTGGCGATGAGGTCAATTAGTTGTTTAATGCTAATTTCTGCAACTACAAATTTATTGCAAACTGCAGGCATCGTCGCTGGGACATTAATGGTATCGCAGGCTATTGCCAGTCCTGTATTAGGGAGATTAGCTGACAGATTCAGTCAGCGTAAAGTGCTGCTTGTTACTTGTTCCGGTCATGTTATTGCGATAGTTGCACTTATCGCAATGGTGCTACTTAATGCACATTTATGGGCGATTATGATTGCCGCGGTTTGTATAGGATTCTTGTCGGTGCCTGTTGACGGTTTTATACGTACTCGTTGGGCATCGATGGTTACTGATGATGCTCTGAAAACTGCGTATGCATTAGAAACTGTTCTTGATGAGATTGTTTTCTTATTGGGACCATTAATCGCCATAGGATTATCTACCATATGGCATCCAGCGTCAGGTTTGGCTTTATGTGGTGTGCTCACACTCGGTGGCTCTATAGCTCTGGTGATACATCGACGTTCTGAACCAGCGATTGTACAAAAGACAAAAGGAAATACTCAAAGGGCAATTGGCTTGATTTGGGTACGCTCGCTAATGATCTCCTATGCAGCCGTAGGAATATTTCTTGGATCAATTGATGTAATGATGGTTGCCTTCGCAAAAGAAGTAGGTAATCCAACCCTTGCTGGGGTGATCTTGTCTATTTGCGCAGCGGGCAGCATGGTTGGAGGTACATATTATGGAGCGATAAACTGGTCTATATCGCAACCACGATTACTGTTATTCACTTCTACCACTCTGTGTATTGGTACTATCCCCCTTATTTTCACAAGTTCACCTATTATTATGTGTATTTCGGCCTTCATGGCAGGTCTATCGGTAGCACCACTATTGATCACATGCAGTAACCTATTGGAGTCATTAACTCCTAAAAGTTGCTTATCAGAAGGATTTTCTTGGCTTTCCAGTGCTGGTTGGATGGGTTTTTCCCTGGGTGTATCGGTAGGCGGGCAGCTCTCTGATCAGGGGTTTGTGAGGCAGATAGCTTGGATTACGATGTTCGCAGGAATACTTGCATTATTAGCTAGCATCTTTAGCCAGAGGTTAAATCCATCAACAGAGCGCTGTTGAAATTAGAGCTAGATTAAAAATTAAGTGACATTATTTTAACGTTAGGAATGGATATTAACTTAGTTATGCCAGAAAAACTATTGAAGATAAAATCGTGTATATTTACTTGATTGATTTTGGAGGGCAATATATAGAAGGAACAACAGATATTACGCGTACAATTCATCTAGGTAATCCAACTACCGAGCAGATAAGGTATTATACTCTAGTTTTAAGATAGAAAGTAGTAATTATGAAACCATTGATTTCAGGTACCTCAGTACCTCGTGTTACATTTAAAGATTTTGTCGCATTTGGTGTTGAAGCTATTTTCCGAGCAGACGTTCCTGTAATTATCACTGACCTACCAATTGATACCAGCGTTAGTGCAAGTGACTTAATTAAGCAATGCTTAGGTGATGATAACGTCACGTTATTTCGGGAAGCCAGTAATAAGGAAAATACAGAACGATGGCAAACTATGAAAACTCAGCTCAGAAACTTCCTAGAAAACAAAGAATTTCAGAGTGATAACAGTACATGGTATCGCGTAGTTTCTAACATCATGCACAAACCTGAGGATATAAATAATATAGTAGGTTTTGATGCTTTTTCTCTTTTAGGCTCCCGTCGTGGTTTACATGCTGCTAATTTATGGGTTAGCTATCACGGTGTATTTACGCAAAGTCATTTTGATGAACTAGAAAACTTTAATATCTCGTTACATGGTAGAAAGAGATTCATTCTTTTTCCACCTGGTCGGCGCGACTACTACCCCCGTTCTATTTTGCAAGGGTTCGGAGATAAATCACAAGTTTTTGACTTTGGCAATATTGATCCGCAACGTTTCCCTCGGTTGGCAGCAAAGACCACGCAACGTCGTGACTTTATTCTAGAACAAGGCGAGATGTTGTATTTACCACTGGGGTGGTGGCATCAGGCCGAATCCTTAGATGACCTAAATATTAACGTTAATTTTTGGCTGTGGGATTTAAAAATCCTGAAGATGCCCTATGTTTTATGTTCCGCGCTTTACACGGCAGCATATCGTAAGTTCAAAGGTATCTACAATTATCAAGCAGAATCAATTAAAAGAAAGACACTTAATGAACAATCGTAAGAAAATTATCCCAACCAACAAATTTCGTAACAACGATAAAGCCATTGGTATTGGCAATCGTTTCTGGGATATGTCAGAGGAAAATGGGCTTGCGGGAATTATCGCTAATCTTGATAATGATTTGTTGTCTAGCACAAGTGGACACCAGTTTGTTAATTTTAGTTGCTGTTCATATCTCAATTTGGATTCTCATAGCAAAGTTATCGAAGGTGCTATAGATGCCATGCGCCGTTATGGTGTGCTTGATCACTGCATTGCTCGCAGTCGAGTCCAGATTACTGCTATGAAAGAGTTAGAAGACTCTCTGGGGGAATTGTTTAAAGCTGACGTAATTAGTGGCGTATCGGCAAGTAGTATTAGTGGTGGGTTACTTCCTATAATAGCCTCAGGGCATTTAGGCAATGGTATTCGACCTTTGATGGTTTTTGATAAACAAGCTCATGTATCGTTGGCAGCTGCTAAACCAGCTTGTGCCGATGAAACAGAAGTTGTTACTTGTAATTACCACGATTTAAATTACATTGAAGATTACTGCAAGAAATATGAACGAGTATGTTATGTAGTTGATGGTAGCGATAGTCTAGGAGGATATGCACCAGTTAAGGAATTAGCTGAGCTACAGAATAAATATGGTTTATTAGTTTTTTACGACGATTCGCATTCGATTTCAGCTTATGGCGAGCGTGGCATTGGCTATGTTCGTTCCCACAGTCCTGCCTTGAATGAGAACACCATTATGGTGGTTACGCTCAACAAAGCTTTTGGTACGAGCGGAGCAGCAATACTGCTTAATGGTTATTCTCAGCAAATGTTATGTTTAATTGAACGATTTGGTGGAGCGCTCAATTATTCACAAAACCTGAATACTGCTGCCATTGGTGCAAGCCTGGCCTCAGCAGAAATTCATCGTACATCTGAATTGCCAAAATTACAGAAAAAATTGTACGACAATATTGCCATGTTTGATTCGCTGATCCCGACTGAGCAAAGAGGAAATACCTACCCGATTCGTCTGGTGCCGATTAGCGATAAAACAGTTATCAATGCCGGACGACAAGTCATAGAGGCTGGATTTTATGTATCGCCAGTATTTTTTCCTATTGTTGCCAAAGGTACTGCTGGTTTGCGTGTAATGATGCGTGCCGGGCAAACAGAGGAACAAATTCGTAGTTTATGTAAAGTAATTTCTAACGTAATGGATACCCAATGATAAATATTATACGAGCAATTCCACGCAGCATTTTGTATACACCAGCCTTATCACTCGAGCGGGTTACTAAGGCTCTATCTTATGATGCAGACGTTTATCTAATGGATTTAGAAGATTCTATCCCTGTACCCGCCAAAGCAGAAGCAAGGGTTATTTGCCGCACAGCACTTGATATGGTCACCTCGCCTGCAAATATTGCTGTGCGAATCAATGCGTTGGGCACAATTGATGCTTTGCATGATTTAGTCATGCTGACTGCCGGTCAAGCTACTCCAGAGTATATCGTCATGTCTATGGTTAGGTCGTATAGCGAGGTAACATTTCTACGCGAAACATTTGCTGCTGTTGGCAAACATCCAGAGATTTATTTGACTATAGAAACAGTTGAAGCAATTACTGATATTGATAAAATAGCTGCTGTTGCAGATGGGCTTATTCTGGGTTCTGCAGATCTGGCTGCTACGCTAGGAGTACAAATCACTTGGGCAGGGATGTTGGCCGCTCGCCAGGCAATGGGCCTTGCAAGTGCCAAGTATGGGATTGGCTGTATTGATACTGCCAATTATCGCCTTTCTGAACCTGATGTTCTGGCTAATGAGCTTCAGTGCATCAAAGATCTAGGATTTCATGGTAAAGCTACAGTTCATCCACGTGAACTTGAGCTGATTAATTCAGCACTAAGGCCTAATAAAGCAGAGTTATTGACTGCTATGCGGATTACTGATGCTGTTAAATCAGCCAATGGAGGAATTGCTGTACTCGACGGACACATGGTAGGACCACCTTTTGCCCGTATGGCTAGAAGCATTTTTGACTCAAGCAAGGCTTGGGAAGCCCGTTTTAGTAAGGATAATCTATGACTCTTTCTGTTGCCGTTATCGGTACCGGTGCTATAGGGATGGATCTTTTTAATAAGATTTATCATTCCCATGTGCTTAATTGTGGATTGCTTGTGGGGCGCAATAAGGACTCTGCAGGTCTTGATGTCGCAGTAAAAATGGGCTTCCCGACGAGTGTGAATGGTATAGACGCTATTTTGGCATCCCCACAACCATTCGATGTGGTCTTCGATGCCACTAACGCGATGTCGCATGTCAAACATTGGGAATTATTGCGTCCATTAGGGACATTGTTAATTGATTTAACGCCCAGCCACTTGGGTAAAATGATAGTACCTACGGTAACTGGTACCAATGCACTGACAGAGCGTAATATCAGCTTGATCAGTTGTGGTGGCCAAGCATCAATACCTATCTTGCATGCCCTAAGTCGAAACTTCCAGATTAATGACATTGAGGTAGTCGCAACTGTAGCAAGTAACATCATAGGACGATCCACTCGGATTAACATTGATGAGTACGTGGAGACTACTCAGCAGGCAATCAGTGCTTTTACTGGAGTAGCAAATACTAAGGCGATCCTCAATATCAGCCCAGCTATACCACCTGCAATGTTTAGAGTTACTATTTTTGCCAATATCACTGGTGCAACGATAGAACAGATAACCCCAGTTATCTGTTCTGCTGTTGAAGAGGTACGAACGTTTTCGTCTGGGTACTCCCTTAAGACTCTCAAAGTCATCGAAGAACGAGTTTCAATATCTTTGGAAGTGATTGCTAACAGCAAGGTGTTACCTAAATATGCTGGTAACCTTGATTTGATTAATTCAGCAGCAATATTGGTTGCTGAACAGTATGCAAACTATCAGAATAAGATGGAGGTGGACAATGACTATTCTAATTAATGATTCAACTTTGCGTGATGGACAGCATGCCGTGAAACACCAACTCACGGTTACGCAGCTGCGAAATTATGCGGCTGCCATTGACCGAACAGGGGTTTCGATCGTCGAAGTTGGACACGGCAATGGGCTTGGGGCTTCTTCATATCAGGTCGGACGTGCCGCATTGAGTGACGAAACCATGATGAGAACTGTGCGCGAGTCTTTACAAAAAAGCAAAATGAGCGTATTTATGCTGCCTGGTTGGGGAACAAGCTTTGATTTATCAAAAGCTTTATCTTGCGGTGCCGACGTTGTACGTATAGGTACTCATTGTACTGAGGCTACTATTGCCGAACGCCACTTAGGATGGCTCCGCGAGCGTGAGGTTGAAGCACATGCAGTGCTAATGATGAGTCATATGGCAAGTGCCGAACAATTAGCCGAGCAAGCTCGATTATTGGTAGATTATGGGGCACAGGCCGTTGGTATAATGGACTCTGCGGGTAATCTTTTACCGCAGGATGTTACTGCACGTATTGCCGCAATGAGGTTGCAGGTAGACGTACCTTTAATTTTCCACGCCCATAATAATTTGGGCATGGCCGTGGCCAATTCGGTGGCTGCTGCACATGCTGGAGCTACAGTGATTGACGGTTGTGCTCGAGGATTTGGGGCAGGAGCAGGGAATACCCAGCTCGAAGTTCTCCTTCCCGTGTTAGAACGTTTGGGTTTCCATACAGGTATTGACCTTTATCATCTTCTTGATGCCGCCGACCTCGCCAGCCGTGAATTAATGGTAACCCCACCGATAATCGATTCGGTTAGCATTGTTAGTGGGCTAGCTGGTGTCTTCTCAGGTTTCAAGAACCCCGTTTTAAATCATTCAGCGACTGCTCAGGTAGATCCACGCGATGTTTTCTTCGAACTTGGAAGGAGGCAGGCTGTCGCTGGACAAGAAGATCTTATTGTTGATGTTGTTGCTGAATTAAAGAAAGATATTTTATTATGATGCAAATCATAAATACAGCTGATATGTTCGGAAATGAATGCATTCAGCGAGTGATGATGACCATGAGTGAGGTATTCCGAGATTTACGCACTGGTAAAGAACAGTCATTGCAACGAACGTTACTTCAGTATGGATCCTCTGAGATGTTGATCAGCCCAGCTGCCTGGATAAAAAAGGGTGTTGCCAGCGTCAAAATTACCACGATTGTACCTGATAATGCAAATCGTGGACTCCCATTAATTCATGGGGTTGTAGTATTAACAGATATCAAAACTGGGCAAGTCTTGACATTGCTTGATGGCGCAAGTTTAACTGCGGTACGAACTGGTGCTGTTGCTGGGTTAGCAACCGACCTGTGTGTTCCTGCTAGTGCTGGTGATCTTGCTATTCTGGGTGCTGGCGTTCAGGCGCGGGCTTTACTTACGACAATGCTTATTGTACGCAAGATTCGCAGATTACGTGTTTTTTCACGCTCAACATCTAGAACTAAAGCCTTTGTACAGTGGGCACAAATGATGACAGATGCTAAGGTTACCCTCTGTAATACAGTGTTTGAAACTGTAGAAGGGGCTGATATCATATGTACTACTACTTCAACCAGTGCTACTGAGCCTTTAATTAAAGCAGACTGGGTGGCTCCAGGAGCACACTTGAATATTATTGGTGGTACTCATGAAGATGCTATCGAAGTTGATCCTATTTTGTTGAGGACAGCATTTGTTATTGTGGAAACAGCTTACGCTGCTCAAAAAGAGGCCGGTGAAGTTCGAAATGCCCTAACACAAGGCTATCTCCAGCCTGAGGATCTTAATGAGCTTGGCGCGATGATCATTGGTGAATCTCTGCCAACACCTGGGCAGACTACGGTATTTCGCAGCGTTGGATTGGCCATTGAAGATACTGCTTCTGCATTTGCATTATACAAATCTAAAAGGAAAACATTGTGTTAAAACGAATTGGCGAAAATGAATATGTTGAACAACATGGTGGAGACTATGAAGACTTCGAACTTGGGATGACGATTAAACACTGGCCTGGTCGCACTATATCCGAAGCTGATAATACTTGGCTTACTTTGCTGACGATGAATCAGCATCCACTGCATTTTGATCAAGCCTACGGTGCCACAGTTGAATATGGTCGTGTTTTGGTAAATAGCAGCATTACTTTGGCGCTGGTGAGTGGGATGACAGTGCAAGCATTGTCTGCTAGGGCTGTAGCCAATTTAGGCTGGGAAAAAGTTCGCTTGAAAGCCCCCCTTTTTGTCGGCGACACGCTCTATGCAATCAGCAAAATCCTGACAAAACGACTGTCTAAGTCTCAACCCAATAAAGGAATTATCACGGCAGAAACGATGGGTATCAAGTCTACAGGTGAAACTGTAATTACCTTCGAAAGAACCTTTATGGTTCTCCGCCGAAATTAAGGATAGAAATTAATATGTTAGGGGTCTTGTGCTCAGCTAAGCTTCCATATAAGTTCCCTAAATTTTTCCAATAATATTTTTGATAGGAGTAATTTTAGCATATCAATTGAAAAGGTGGCAAACATTGATGTTATCTACCACCTGAATAGTTACGTGATTACCAATAAAATGCAGGGATGACAAAGTAAAATTGTGGCATTATCTGTATGCGTTTATAATTTCAAAAGTTTTTTAAATTACAAACTGGGTATTCTATAGCTTACGCCATGATGTTCCATTGACCGTGTCTTCCAAAATAATGCTAGCTTCTAGTAAATCTTTTCGGATTTTATCAGCAAGCGTAAAGTCTCGGGAAATCTTGGCATTTTTTCTTTCAACAATTAACCTTTCAATCTCTTCGGAAGATAACTTAGCACCTTGCTGCAAAAATTCCATAGGGCTTCGTGTTAATATACCAAGAGTATTTGCTAAACCTATTAAAAGCTTGGCATTAATTATATCACCACCAACATTTAACTCATTACAAACTTCAAAAATCACCCCAAGAGCTAATGAAGTATTAAAATCATCATCCATAGCTGTTTTAAAGCGTATAGCTCGCTTATCATTCCAGTCAATCATTATTGTACTACGATTTATTCTATCAGTAAATGGTTTTAAAGATGTGTATAAGCGGGTCAATCCTGATTTAGCCTCATCAAGACTATCCTGATTAAAATTAAGCGGGCTTCTATAATGCGTTTTTAGCATAAATAACCGAATAACTTCTGCATCATGAAGTTTTAAAACATCACGCAGGGTAAAAAAGTTGCCCAATGATTTGGACATTTTCTCATCATCAACATTTAAAAAACCATTATGCATCCAAAGATTGGCATACTTGCATGAATTATGTGCTTCACTTTGCGCAATTTCATTCTCATGATGCGGAAACTGTAAATCCTGACCACCACCATGAATATCAAAGTTAGCACCCAGTAAATCCATTGCCATAGCCGAGCATTCAATATGCCAACCAGGACGTCCACGTCCAAATGGTGAATCCCAATATGGCTCATCCTCTTTAGCGTGTTTCCACAGTACAAAATCCAGCGGATCTTGTTTATTTTGATCAACATCAACACGTTCACCTGCTTTTAACTCGTCTAGTGTCTTCCCAGAGAGCTGCCCATAGTTTTTAAACTTACGAACCTTATAGTATACATCACCATTTGCCGCTAGATATGCGTAGTCCTTATTAATCAGACTTTCGATTACCAAAATCATGTGTGGAATATAATCTGTTGCTTTAGGTTGGAAATCAGGTCGCATAATCCCAAGCTTATCAAAATCTTCATACATAAATCTGGTAAATCGATCAGTTAAACTAGTAATTGTTTCATTATTTTCATTTGCACGATTAATTATTTTATCATCAATGTCGGTTATATTCTCAACAAATGTTACTGCATAACCTGAAGTAATAAACCAACGTCTCACCATATCAAAAACTATCGCTTTTCTAGCGTGTCCTAAATGACAATAATCATATATAGTCTGACCGCATATGTACATCTTAACCGTATTTTTAACTATTGGAGTAAACTTTTCTTTTTTATGCGTAAAAGAATTATAAATCTGCATGTTTTTCTTTCTCTAAAACACAATAATAAAAACCATCTGCATATTCAGTTGGTATGATATTTAATTCACTAACTTTCTTAACCATGGGTAATTGTTGCATAAAATACTCACAGTTATCATGATTTTCTTCTTTAAATATAGAGCAGGTTATATAAACTAATCTTCCACCAGGCTTTAGCATTAACCATAGATTTGATACAATTTTTTTCTGAGTTCGAACAAATTGTGCAATATCTGATTGTTTACGGTGTAACTTAATATCTGGATTACGTTTCATTGTACCACTTGCTGTACAAGGTACGTCTGCAACTATAAAATCATATGTTTTATTACTCTGCCAAGTTGCTGCATCTGCATGAATTAAAGTCGCATTTAATTCCAAACGCTCTTAAATTTTGTCTAACTTTAGTAAGCCTTTCACTATCAATATCCATACTATCTAGATTAATATTGCAGTTTTCTAGTAATTGGCAGGTCTTGCCCCCAGGAGCAGCACAAGCATCTAAAACATCATCTTCGTTATTAGGTTTTGCTATTTCAATTAGTTTTTGTGCACTTATATCCTGTATGGAAACAAGACCATCTTTAAAGAACGGAATACTTTCGATCTTCATTGACTTATTCAAAACAATTTTATTATCAATAAAAATATAGCTATCATCATCCAACTCTTTTATGTATTGTTCAAGTGATGTCTTACGTAAATTTACTCGAAGAGCTAGTTTAGGCTCTATCGATAAATTATCCATAATCTCCAAATACTTTTTAGGATATTCAGCTTTAAGTTTAATAATCATCCAAATTGGGAAATTGTATCTATATTCAGTCTTTGAGTTTATGGCATTAATAATCAAATCTTTATTTCTGATAAATCCGCGAAGTATTGCATTAACAAACCCCTTAAGCCTTACATCATCTGTAACTTGGTAGGTTAGCTCAACCAAATCATTACTTATAGCATAGTCTGGCTTTTTGGTAAATTCTAATTCATATATTCCAATATACAATATTGCAAGAACTCTAATGTCTGACGGAGCACTTTTCACCATGTCTGCAATTATTGTTTTTATAATAAAATAGTTACGTACTAAACCATAACTTACATCTTTAATTTTACCAATATTGTTTAATTCTGATATATTAGATACAAAAGATTCATTAAGGTTCGCCCCATTAAGAACTTCGGTAATTATTTCTAATATCGTATAATAATCATTCATTATTTATCTACTTACTTATATATCCGTTACATGATAACAATTATAAAATGTTTCACGTGAAACATTTTATAATTGTTTACCAGTAGTTTTCTACCGCCATATTACCTGGCTTGCCTCGTCTTGAGATGATCAACCCCCGTTCTGCCAGCAGCTTGCGCGTCTCATCTACCATCTCTGGGTTTCCACAAATCATAATTCGGCTATCGTTTATATTAATAGGTATATTAAGGTGCTCTTCTAATTTATTATTCCTTAATAGATCAGTAACCCTACCATATAAATCAGCACCTTTATTTTCACGGGTAAGAAGCTTAACATATTTGAGCTTATCTTTAACCATATCGCCATAAAATTCGTGGGTATAAAAACTATTTATTAGCTCTTGATACGTAAGCTCTTCACTCACCCTCGCACAATGAACTAAAATTATTTTCTCATATTGCTCCCATAGATCGAACTCATACATAATAGATATAAAAGGAGCAAGTCCAGTACCAGTTGATAATAACCACAAATGCTTCCCATTTTCAAATCTATCAGTTGTTAATAACCCGTAATTAGTTTTATCTACAAAGACTTTATCACCAACCGTGAGTTTTTTTAGTGTTTGGGTAAATTCACCATCTGGAACAATAATAGAATAAAACTCAAGTTCTTCATCATAATCAGCAGACACTATAGAGTATGGTCGCCAAACAACAGAACCATCACTTTTAGTTACCCCAAGCCGTGCAAACTGCCCGGGGATAAACTTAAACCCTTCATTCCTAGTTGTTCTAAAACTAAATAAATGATCTGTCCATGGTTTTAAATAGGTAATTGCTTCAATTGTATATTTATTTTCTTTAGCTGTCATCGCTAATCCTTTTAACACGCTTAAGTATATATTATCTCATATCTGCTAATATAAATTACCTAGAACCTACTGAAAATAATTAATAGATAAAAATATAGTATTTCAATTCCTATGGTTTTTTAATAGTTCTATTAGCTGCAATTTGTTATTACCTTATGTACATTTATGTTAATACCTTTTAACTGGTGAACTGCCGCACCTATAAAAGCTCTGGGCTTTTTTAGCGATACTTTTTATGCTGTACCTACTAATGTGGCTAGGATTAACAAACTACCCCACCACCATTGTGGCAACAACTTTACTCATGCTACATCTTGATTCTGAATATATTATTTTAATACCTCAATAGGTGTAGCACCAACCTTCAAAATTATAGCATACCTAAAACTTACCACTTAAAAATAGAATATATGTAACAAAAATTTTAACTAATAATTAAGGGTAATATCTTATGGTGTTTTACGTCTAGAGGATTGCTATAATTTCAACAAGTATAAAACGCCTAGAGATAATAACCTCTGGTAAATGGTTTAATATGATAGAGCTATTAAGCAATAACTACTTTTACATATACCTGTACAAAAGTTAAGGGAGATTTATAAGATGAAATTTAAAATTAATTTGATAGCAGCTACTTACTTGTTTAATCATGTAGCTTTTGCAGATAATAATTTAGTAGCTAATACTAAATATACGCAAACAGAATCTCAAGAGTTAACCCAATATTTTGGTTTAACTGGTACTGCACCAAAGCATGATACTGTCTCTGCTGCTGGTGCTGCATTTGAAAACACACCAAGTGGTAGTAACATATATGGGTTTTTCACTCAAACGTTATCTAATGATATTTATTATGAGTTTCGTCTCTACGGACGAGAAAACTATGCAACTACAAATCCAAATATTCCTGGTGTTGCTGTTGGTGATGTTACACCATCTAATGGATATGGAGTTACTGGAATGTTAGGTTATGCTTTTCATACATCACCAACTTTCGATATTACACCATATGTTCGTGTAAATTTACAAAAAAACATGACAGTTTCTTTTGTTGATACCGAAGGTGATCAAACAAATTCACAAACATATGCAGTATTAGTTGGAAGTAAATTTTCATTTAAAGCAACACCAACATTTTCTCCATACATAAACTTATACGGTGGGTATCAAAATAGTGACCTTAGTGGAACATACCCAAGTGCTACTAGTAATAATAACCCAAGTGATGGAACTCTTGTTCAATGGGTAACAAATTATGAAATTGGATTAGGAACTAAAGTATCTGAACATATAACATTAATTCCATACTGGATATATACAACAACATTCAACTACCCAAACTCACAAGCAAGCACTTCCCTTGCATCTGGTGGAAATGGACAAACATCCTTAACTGGTACATCTCAATCATACGGTTTGAAATTAAGTATTGCTTGGTAAAAATATACTAAGCTTTAATAGATACCTACTATAGTAATTGCATCTACCTCATTCAGGCAATTTACCAGTTATAACTCAGCTTTAAACCGTAAAGCTGAACTGAACCAACTGTGTTTGATAGTCCCAACCCACCCTTAGGTATTGATGAGTTTAATTTTTCATCTGGATAATTGAACGTAGTAGTAGACTGAGTATAAGGTGTTACTGCAATATTTTTGGTAATTTTAGTAGCCATGCCAATTTCATAAACAAATACATATTGATTTAATATTCCCGAGTGATCTTTAGAGTTCTTGACTCCTGGAAATGTTCCATCTAATTCACTATAAGTTAACCCCCCACGTAAAGTTACATATGGAGCAAATACTGGAGTTGCCTTAAAAGAAAACTTGGATCCTAATTGAAATACATAACTTACTGAAGTAATACTATCTCCTCTTGTATCTGTATATACTGGACTCCAATCTTTTTGTGCCTGTAAACGAATAAAAGGAGTTATATTTGCTGTATCTGTAGGATGAAAATTATAACCAAAAATTCCTGTAACACCATACCCCAAAGGATTATTAACATCAGATGCGTTTAAATCTGGTACAGATGGATTAGGAGTATCAAACGTAATTCTTTGGATTAAGCGTAATTCATAGTAAAAATCATTTGCCAAAGTTTGGGAGAAAAACTCGTATGTGCTAAAATTATTAGGAGCTATTTCAAAAGCACTTCCTACGCTTGAAATGGTATAATTCTTAGGAGCTGTTCCAATTACACCAGAATAAGCAGTTAATTCCTTAGATTCAATTCTTTCTTTCAGTAACTTATCCTTACTAACACTATTATTTAATGGTAAAACTATAGATTCTGAAATTATTGCATGTTGCATCTCATCTGCATAAACATTAGTACTAAATAAAATAAATAATACTACCATTAACCTAACATAAAGCATAAAATTACCCTTTTCATCATTTAATAAACTTACTTGTTATCAGGCAGTATTCTAATTAAAAGCATTGATTAGGGTAACTAAAGTTTTATTATATTAAAGATGAATAGATAATATATAATTAAGTTAGTATGTTACATGCAAAAAATGTAGATGGTTAATAGTGCGTACTATAAAATGCTGGTATTTTTAAATGATAATCACTGGTAATCTTAAATGCAAGTAACTAATTTTTTCGAGATTATTACACAAGATTCTGGCTAGTAGAAGATTATATTGAAGAAAAGCAAATTACGGAATATGAATTACAAGAAATGTATCAAGTATGCGAAGTAACATTTTTGGTGATTTAATTTAAATGGATAAAGCATAAACCACCCCAATTAACAAATTAAGTGCACCAGGTACCAAATGTTACGTAGTTAAACAT
>CAZJFO010000010.1:12365-38414 GCA_964545465.1 uncultured Neisseria sp. | reverse complement strand
AATAATAGCTTATAAACAACCCGTTACTCGCGGTGATATAGAAGAAATTCGTGGTGTATCGGTAAATAGTAATATAATACATACATTAACTGAACGTGGATGGATTGAAATAATAGGACATAAGCAAATCCCTGGAAAGCCTGAGCTACTTGCAACAACAACAAAATTCCTAGAGGATTTAGGTATAGAATCAATTCAAAACTTACCAAATATTGATGCACAAAATAATTATTAAACGAGGATTATTATGGATAGATTATTAAAATTCCCTACTTCTTTTACTATCAAAACAATGGGTGCAAATCATACCGAGATAGTAAAAGAAGCTTGTGCCATTATCGCACGTCATAGCAATACATTTAACCCTAAAACTGATGTAACCATTAAAGAAAGCGTTAAAGGTAAATATCTTTCTATCAGTGCTACAATTATTGCAACATCACAGCAGCAACTTGATGATATATACATCGAATTAAATAAGCACCCTCTAGTGGCGATGACACTATAGATGGGATACTTAATTAAACCGTTAGGGATGGTTGATTACCAAAACTCTTGGAATGAGATGAAAGACTTTACCGACACTCGAAATACTGAAACTCCTGATGAATTTTGGGTATTAGAGCATAAACCAGTATTTACCCTTGGTTTAGCTGGAAAACCCGAGCATATTTTATTTAAAGATCATGATATACCGATAGTTCAAGTAGATCGCGGCGGTCAAGTTACTTACCATGGGCCTGGGCAAATTGTTATCTATACTTTAATTGACATCAAACGCTGTGGATTATCTATTCGTGAATTGGTAGAGAGACTTGAAAATGGGATTATAAATTTCTTGGATGGTCATGGGATAAAAGCTAATGGTGATAGGTGCTCTCCTGGCGTATATATTGAAGGTAAAAAAATTGCTTCAATTGGGCTAAAGGTTCGTAAAAACTGTACTTACCACGGGATTAGTTTTAATGCTAATATGGATACTACACCTTTTAACTATATCAATGTTTGTGGTTATTCTGGTCTTAAAGTAATACAGCTAAAAGAATTTATAAATATAGATAATTTAGAAGTAGCTGGGATAGAACTTGCGAATAATATTGCTCATGCTGTATATATATAACTTAGGGCAATACCTTAGATTCAAGACTCTAGCTTAAATGACGAACCTTCTGTCACCCCAAACAAGAATTAGATGCTGCTTCAAAGAGAACTTGGGATCCATGCTCTAAAAAATGATAACAAATTTGGTACTGGAATTATGAAAGAAAATATTAAATTTACTAAAATGCAAGCTCTTGGAAATGATTTTGTCCTATTTGATTGTACAACTTCACCTTTTAGGTTAAATAGCGAACAGATAAAATTTATCACCAATCGAAAACTTGGTATTGGCTGCGATCAAGTATTGGTTATAAACACCTCCCATGATACCGATATTAGCTATAAAATATTTAATGCTGATGGCAGTAGTGCAAATCACTGTGCTAATGGAGCAAGATCTGTAATTGCGTATTTATGGGATAAACTTAACAAAGCACAAATTACTCTTAAAATGCAAAACCAAACTATAACTGGCTCTAAAAACCAAGACGGCACGATTACTATCAACATGGGAACACCAAATTTCACCCCTTCATCCCTTCCATTTGAACATAAAGAACAAACTAACAATGAATATCATCTTGATATCGATGGAACAAAAGTAGATTTTGGTATTTGTTCAGTGGGTAATCCACATGTGATGATTAGACTAGACTCAAGCCATAAGTTAGAAAACAAAAAACACCTCGAATACTTGAGTAAGTTATTACAAAATTCACCGCTTTTCCCAAGTAGCGTTAATGTTAATTTCTATGTGGTTATTAATGACTCGCAAATAAAACTGGTAACTTATGAACGTGGTTGCGGCTTTACTGATGCTTGTGGCACTGGTGCTACTGCTACTGCTTGTTATGCTATGTCTAAAAATCAAGTATCCAACAATGTAATCGTTGAAATGCTAGGTGGTAAGTTAAATATACATAAAAACACTAGAAATCAAATAACAATGACTGGAGATGCAACACATGTTTTTGATGGTGAAATATGCATTTAACTATCGCTCTTCCTGGATTATTTTGGCAAGATATCGGAGATTTAGAATATATTTACAACAATGCAAATCTCGATAAGTTCAACCAGATACTAAAACATAGTAGAATTAATACATTTGACTATAGTTATAGCGACTTAGTATATTCATCTATGTATAAAGATGGTAGAGTTGCTAATAATATCGCAAATACCATAGGTATAGCAAATGAATATCAGCACTTTTTGGTTGCAGAGCCAACTCACTTACGCCTAGACCGTGATAGGTTACTAATTTCAGAATCCGAATTATTACAATTAGATATCCAGAGTGCAAAAAGCATTATTGAAGTTATCAACTCTCATTTTGCACCCGAGATTAAACTTTACTATGTAAATGAACATATATGGTTAATGGGACATAATTTACCACTACCAGATACAGATTATTATTCCATTCTTGATATTATTGGGGATAATATTGATGATTATCTACCTGATATTCAAATAAATAAACTTATTAATGAAATTCAGATGCTATTATATACTGCAGAGGAAAACAAGCTTCGTAGTATTGAGGGTTCATTAACTATTAACAGTATTTGGGTTTGGGATAAAATTATTAAGTCACAAATACCATACCAAAAAATTTATGGCTCCAATATACAAGGCATGTTAGCAATACCTGAGCATATAGATACTGCATTTGACAATAACAATTTAATTATTATTGATAATCTATTTTACCCATGCTATTATCGCGATAGCTATGGCTTTGTTGATAAACTAAATGGGTTAAACACTACTTTACTACCTAGTTTAGAAAAATGGTTAAAAAATAGCAATACTCTCGATATTTTAGTTCCTGGACGTGAAAATACTATACAATTACGCCCAGGATCTGGATTTTTATCTGGTTGCTATCGATTTTGGGAAAATAAACAATTAATTACTCTAGTTAAGGAATTCCATGCGCTTTAATTTAAAAGACAGTTTGAAAAAATTAATGACTGATAAACCTAAGAGCTCGGACAAGTCTAATAATAAAGATTCGGTTCAAAAAGCTCGTCGCGTTAAATTAGACCGCCCCAATAAACAACAACAAATTACTAACAGGCGAATTCGGGATGAGAGAATTGATTTACCTGATGATGAAAATATTCGGTTAAGTCGTGCTCTTGCTATGTCTGGAGTTGGTAGTCGTAGGCATTGTGATGAATTAATTCAAAATGGTAAGGTAGTAGTTAACGGGCAAATTGCAGTTGTTGGGCAAAAACTAGCTCACGGTGATAGAGTTGAAGCTCTAGGGAGACCTATTGTCATTAAATGGCAAGATAGGTTAGCAAGGATTATTATATATCATAAACCAGAAGGCGAGATTATATCTCGTGATGACCCTAAAAGTCGTCAAACTGTTTTTGAAAGAATTCCTGCTTTAAAGAATAAACGCTTTATTGCAATTGGTAGACTCGACTTTAACACTAGTGGCTTACTGATTTTTACGACTTCTGGTGACTTAGCCCAGCATTTCACCCACCCTAAATATGAAATCGAGCGTGAGTATGCTGTACGTATTTATGGGGAAGAACTAACTTATGACCAACTAAACCAACTAAAAACTGGCATCAAGCTTGATGATGGGATGGCAAATCTCGCCGTAATTATAAAACAACCAGATCAGGGTACTGAGAGCAAAAATTACTGGTATAAAATTATTCTAAAAGAAGGGCGTAATCGTGAAGTACGGCGGATGTTTGAATACTTCGATTTAACGGTTAGTCGTCTAATTAGAACTCGTTTTGGCCCGATAAGTCTACCGCCACGTTTAAAACGTGGGCAATATTATGAATTAACAGAAATAGAAGTAGCTGAAGTTATGCAAAGTTTTGGGTTAACTATTGCTGGAACATAAAACAACATTAGAGGGAAAATATTATGGCAATAAAATCAGATAAATGGATACGCAGGATGTCAGAAGAACATGACATGATATCGCCATTTGAAGCAAATCAAGTACGCTTTATTAATGATCACAAAGTAATTTCATATGGTACATCTAGCTATGGTTATGATATCAGATGTGCTAATGAATTTAAAATATTTACTAATATCAATAGCACTATTGTAGACCCTAAAAACTTCGATCCTAAGAACTTTGTTGAAGTGAGTAATGATTTTTGTATAATTCCACCAAATTCATTTGCATTAGCAAGAACAGTAGAATATTTCAAAATCCCTAGAAATGTACTAACAGTTTGTCTTGGTAAATCAACTTATGCTAGATGTGGAATTATAGTCAATGTAACCCCTTTTGAACCTGAGTGGGAAGGGTATGTTACTCTTGAGTTTAGTAACACAACCCCATTACCTGCTAAAATTTATGCTAATGAAGGTGTAGCTCAGGTACTGTTTTTTGAATCTGATGAAGGTTGTGAAACCTCATATAAAGATAGAAATGGTAAATATATGGGGCAAGTTGGCGTAACCTTACCTAAAGCATAATATAATTGGACTATTACAGATGATTCTTAAACTTATTAAACTAATGCTTTTAGGTTTTTTTTTAGATAATTATACTTATAGTATGAATATAATCCTTCCAAATACTCTACAAAAAAATACTTCGGCAATGGTAATTAATACCAAAACCAACAAAGTTATTTATGAACATCTACCAAAGACCCCTAGATTAATTGCGTCAAACATGAAATTAATCACTACCGCTGTTGGATTAGAACAACTCCACCCTGATTTTAAATGGCATACTAAACTATTTTATAAAGGCTCAATTAATAATGGTATTTTAGATGGTGATTTATTTATATTAGGAGGAGGTGACCCTACACTTGACGATAGAGCATTGAGTGAAATATTTGCTAACCTAGGTAAAATTGGAGTTAAAAAAATATCTGGAAACTTAGTTATTGATAACACAATCTTTAATAGCCTACCCACATACTCAATGCTTAAAGTTGAAAACTATGATATTGATACAGTACTTCCTGATGGCTTAATTGTGAATGCAAATAAAACTGTCTTTAATATCCATGTTAAAGCTAATACTGTAACTATCGATAGTAACTTATATGGCTATAACATAAATAATCAATTAAAAATAGACCCTAGAGAGCATACATGTGGTGATTTAAGTAACCAAGTATATTTCAACGAACGTACGGTCACCTTTAGCGGCAAAATCTCTCCGTCTTGTAATCAAACTCTTGAATTTAACATGATAGATACCAGAAGTTATACCAAGATGGCATTAAGCCGTACATTAAATAATTTATCAATTGAATTAAACGGTAATATAGTCTACCAAAATGCTCCTGACAAGGCGATTCTTATCTATGACTATAGTTCACAATCACTTGAGGATGCTATGGTATATATGAATCACTATAGTGTTAATATTATTGCTGAGACAATATTTTTGAGCCTTGGAGCATTTACTACTAATAACGAAAATACTTACAAAAATAGCCAAGACGTATATTATTCATTTATGAAAAGATTAAATATGTTAAATCCAAACTTTAGACTTGAAAATGGTGCTGGTTTATCACGCACTGAGTCAGTAACTGCAGCTGGGATGGCAAACTTACTTAAATATGAAAATAATTCACAATATGCAGCTATTTTTGAAAAAACTCTACCCCAATCAGGACTAGATGGAAGTCTCAAAAACAACTTTACTAAATTTGGAGATAGAGTTAAATTTAAAACAGGAACCTTAAATGACACTCATGCTTATTCAGGATATTTCTTAAGTCGTCGTGGCATCAAATATATAGTTGTTGCAATAGCTAATAATATAAACACTAACAGCCGACCTCAAATGAATCGATTTAATAGCCTTATAACTAAGCTTTTAGATAAATTGGATAAGAATTGACAAATTTAATTGAATTTTAAATTAACAGTATTGGTAGTAAAAATTTGGCATCGCCCCGAATTCAAGTACGCAAATTCAGGCTGTTAAAAAATAATATGTGATAAATAAATAAAATTATGCTATAATCTTACCCTACCACTAATAAACCGTTTACATACATTGGCGTTTTGCGCCGTTTTATATTAGAAATAGAATTTTAGGAATTGTATTATGAAAACATTCTCAGCCAAACCTACTGATATCAATCACGAATGGTTTGAAGTTGACGCTAAGGACAAAGTACTTGGTCGACTAGCCGCAAAAATAGCTCACATTTTACGTGGCAAACACAAATCAATCTATACTCCGCATATGGATACAGGTGACTTTGTTGTTGTTACTAACGCAGATAAATTAGTTGTTACAGGTAGTAAGACTATACAAAAAATCTATTACCGCCATACTGGCTATCCTGGTGGTATTTACTCACGCACATTTAATGAAATGTTGAATAAGGCTCCAGAAAAAGTTCTGATTAATGCTGTAAAAGGCATGTTACCTAAAGGTCCTTTAGGATATGCAATGCTTAAAAAACTAAAGGTGTATGCTGATGCTAGTCATCCACACGCTGCACAACAACCAAAACAATTAGTAGTTGAATAAAGGATTTTGATATGAATGGACAATACTACTACGGCACTGGACGTCGTAAAAGCTCTGTAGCTCGTGTATTTCTTGCCAAAGGTGATGGAAAGATTGTAGTTAACCATAAAGGTTATGAAGAATATTTCTCACGCCCTACCAATTGTATGATAGTACGTCAACCCCTAGAACTTACGGAACACTTATCTTCTTTCAATATTATGGTTAATGTTGAAGGTGGTGGTGAGTCTGGTCAAGCTGGAGCAGTTAAACATGGAATTACACGTGCATTACTTGACTTTAATCCAGAATTAAAATCAATTCTTAGTAAAGCGGGTTTTGTAACTCGCGATGCTCGTGAAGTTGAACGTAAGAAATGTGGCTTCAGAAAAGCACGTAGAAGAAAACAATTCTCTAAACGTTAATCTACTATCTATATTAAAACATATGAAAGCCCGCACCTGTTGCGGGCTTTTTGTGTTACAATAATTCACACAGTTTATTATATATGGAGAAAAAATGAATAAAATCGTAGCAAATGCTGATATTGCAATACAGGATATTTTTGACGGAGCAACTATTGCTCTTGGTGGCTTTGGGATTTGTGGAATTCCTGAAAACTGTATAGCCGCACTTGTAAAATTGGGAGTTAAAAACATAACTTGCATTTCTAATAATGCTGGGGTTGATGATTTTGGGCTGGGTTTACTTATCCAAAAACGACAAATTAAAAAAATGATTTCAAGCTATGTTGGCGAAAACAAACTATTTGAGCAATTAGTTTTATCAGGAGAAATTGAACTAGAATTTACCCCTCAAGGTACATTAGCTGAGAAACTTCGTGCTGGTGGTGCGGGGATACCTGCGTTCTTCACTCCAACTGGAGTCGGTACTATAGTTGCTAAAGATAAAGAAGTTAGAACTTATAATGGGCGAAGCTATATCTTAGAAGAGTCGATCACCACTGACTTTGCTATCGTAAAAGCTTGGAAGGGAGATGCTACGGGAAACCTAGTGTATCGTAAGACTGCCCGTAATTTTAACCCAATCGCTGCAACAGCAGGACGAATAACTATTGCTGAAGTTGAAGAGCTTGTTCCAGTTGGTTCAATTGACCCTGATATGGTACATACCCCCGGTATATATATAAAACGTATATTTCAAGGTAGTAATTATGAAAAACGTATTGAAAACCGTACAACGAGGAGTAACTAATGGCTTTAACTAGAGAACAAATGGCATCGCGTATTGCCAAAGAAATTCATGATGGGTATTATGTAAATTTAGGCATCGGGATTCCAACCTTAGTTGCAAACTACATCCCTAAAGACATGGATGTCATACTTCAAAGTGAAAATGGCATGCTAGGTATTGGCCCATTTCCAACTGACAATGAAATTGACCCTGACCTAATTAACGCTGGAAAACAAACCATTACTGAAGTAGCGGGTTCAGCTTATTTCTCAGCTGCTGAATCCTTCGCTATGATTAGAGGCGGTAAAGTAGACCTCACAATCCTAGGGGCTATGGAAGTTGACGAAAATGGTGATATAGCCAACTGGATGATACCTGGAAAAATGCTAAAAGGGATGGGGGGGGCAATGGATCTCGTTGCTGGTGCAAAACATGTAATTGTAGTAATGCAACATGTAGCAAAAGATGGCTCCAGTAAAATACTTCCTAAATGTAGCCTACCAATAACAGGAATTGGGGTAGTTAATTTGATTGTCACTGAATTAGCCGTAATAGAAGTTACCAAAGATGGGCTAAAACTACTAGAACATGCACCTAACGTATCAATTGAGGAAATCAAAAAAGCTACAAAAGCAAAACTAATCATACCTAATAATGTTAAAGAAATGATAGTTTAATTACTGTAGCAACATTTAGAACATGGATCCCAAACTCTATATGAACAGCATCAAGTTTTGGTTTGGGATGACACCATGATATATAAAGATAACTCTTGATAGCTTAAAATGGGATATAATCTTATACTTAGAATTTTTTAGGATTAATCATGTATTATTTTGTTGAAAGATCAGTTGCTATACTTAAACCACGCCAACCATTTTTAGATTGGATTAACAATTCATTTGATGATTTAAACCAAGAGATTACACTTGAAAGCATTAGGATTGATTGCAACTCTTATTTAATTCCAGAAGTTGAAGAAATTGAAGACGGGATTAACTTCGTAGATGCCAAATTTGCAGATTTATTTGCTCTAGAACTAGCATCTTGGACTGAAGATGAAAATGCTTGGCCAACTGATCTAACACTTAAAATGTTCTGGGAATGGTTTGATGTAGAGATTTACCCAACAATGGTTGACATTACCAATGATGAACCAGAGAATACCTTACACTAAAAAAGCACATGCAAACCAAACTAATTAGTATAAAACCTCGGATATCCAAAATATGGTTATTTGTTACACTATTGATTAGTTTGATTATTGCTTCAATTTCATTATTTTTTGCGAGTTATTTAGGAATTATTTTTATAGCTTTATATTTTCTAGCATTTTCTTTGCGAACTCAATATCAAATAGAAATTGATACTGAAAACTCAAAACTCACATTATATAAAAACAATAAAGCATACGAAGCATTACTGATTAGTTGTCGTCAAATAACTTTTTTATTAACTATGATTACTCTTAAATACAATAACTCCAAAATCACCGTACCGATATATATAGACAGCGTCCCAATCAATGAATATAAAAACTTACGGATGTATCTACAATGGAATTAAATAATCTAATAGATAAGCTATTAAAAACCACCTTCAACAATGATTTTGACATCGCAAATCTTATTAAAAAACTCAACATTAACCCCACATATCCAATAATACTAGTTGGTGGCACTAACGGTAAAGGTTCAGTATGTGCTTATTTAACAACAATTCTAACTATTGCAGGATTTAATGTTGGCACCTACACCTCACCCCATGTATTTAATTACAATGAACGCATTTGCATAAACAACAAACCTATTGATGATGAAATACTTGCTAATGCACTATCTGAGATAATTAGCCATACTGATTGTATTGGCTTATTCAAGACTTTCACCTTATCTGCGCACAAAATCTTTATAGAACACAATATTGATATTGCAATAATTGAGGTTGGTATCGGAGGTCTTAATGATATAACCAATTTATTTGAACCAACTATTAGTGTAGTTACCAATGTAGAATTTGATCATATGGATGTACTAGGCGATACAATTGATGCTATTGGCCATCAAAAATCTGGCATATATAGACATAACAAACCAGCTTTTTTTGGGAGCAATACCCCTCCCAAAAGCCTTATTAATAATGCTAAAGCAATTGGTGCCAATCTTAAAATATTTGGTATAGATTTTGGAGTAAATCGTCATGAACTTAGCTTTGATGTATGGTACAATGATAAAACATTTTATAGCCTACCATACCCCGCCCTTCGTGGTGACACACAGGCTAATAATGTAGCTCTTAGTTTATCAATTTTACACGAACTTCGAAGCAGCTTTCCAATAAGTATAGGGATGATAAAAACTGGACTACTTAAAACAACCTTAATTGGACGTTTTCAGGTTTTACCAGGAAATCCTCAAACCATTCTTGATGTTGCGCATAACCCGCACTCTGTAAATACTATGCTCTCAAATATGCTAAAATTACCGTTTGCACCACAAAACGTGGCGGTATTTGGGATTGCAAAAGATAAAGATGCTGTTGAAGTTATAAAACGCTGTGCCAATAAATTTGACAAATGGTTTATAGCTCAAACAAATATAGTTCGTGGAATGGATACTAATAATATCGCAAAAATACTAATGGAGCAAGGCATAAGTAGCAAAAACATCGTAGAATGCGTTAGTATAGCTACAGCATACCAAGAGGCTCACCAAATTAAGAACGCCAGAATTATATGCTTTGGATCATTTCTGGTTGTTGAAGAAGCTTATAAAATTATTGAACAATTAAGACAATAAGGATACTCTAATGCAAACTAATTTCCCTGATAAAAATAAAAGCCACCTAATAAAACTAACCGAAAACAAAAAGACCAAAGCTCGACGTCGCTTAATTGGTAGCGTGTTTTTACTAATAATAGCTCTTGTTGTATTACTTAAAGTTACTAGTCGCGTTACACCAATTGATCAAGTAAAAAAACCACTTGGTGTTGAAATAAAAAACACTAGCCCTGTTATAGCAACACCTATAGATGCAAGTCAAGTAGTTATTGCACCTACTAATGTTGCATCAGCACCATCTAAAGAAATATTATCGACACCAATTGCTGAATCGATTACACCTTCTAGCCCTGTTAATGCTTCAAGTCCTAGTACCTCTAATCAAACAGTTAGGGTTTTAAATACTGACACTAAAAACACAGACGCTCAAACTTTGAAACCAAGAATCATAACAGATTCTCCAAAACCCACGCTATCCCCTGAAGACATTTTAAATGGTCAAAGTACACCTATTGCAAAACCGCGCTATTATGTTCAATTAATCGCTAGTAGCGACAAAAACAAATTAATTCAAATGCAAGACAATTTCGCCAATAAAGGAATTAAAACAATCATCCAAAGCGTTGACACTCCCAAAGGAACCATTTATCGTTTACGCGTTGGCCCCTTTAGTAATCAAATTGATGCGGTGCGTATGTTAAAAAATATAAACTCAAGTGATGATTAATTATGCTTAGTGCTAATTACGATGCAATTTTTCTATGCATAATAGCTGCTTCAACAGTAATTGCTCTTTTTAGAGGAGCAATAAATGAGTTATTATCCCTAAGCGTTTGGTTTATAGCATTTGCATTTATGCAACATTTTGGAAATTTCATAGAAGCTAAAATACCAAGTAGCATTACCAATACTCTTCTTAGAGGATTTATTGTATTTGTTGTTGCTTTTATATTGGTTGCTATTATAATTGCAATACTCAAAAAAATATGTGCTTCAATAATAAAGAGCATTGGTTTAGGAGGGCTCAACTATTTACTTGGAGCTTTGTTTGGGGTTATTCGTGGAATACTAATTTGTGCCATTCTTGTATTTATAGTCGAAACATTTCAAATTGATAAAGATCATTCTTGGCAAAAATCGCGCCTCGACTTCATTCTAACTCCAGCTGTTACCTGGATTACTAAATCAATCTCAAACCATATTAATGAATTACCAAAACCACCACTTGAAATAACTATTTCATTTAGTACTACTTATTACAAAAAAGGAATATTATGGGTGTAATTAAGCATGAATTCAAGCTCGAAGAGATTGAAAATAAAATTATTTTGCCTTGCTAGTACAAATTGTGATGGTATAATTATACAAGTTTTTAAAGGGAATCTTCTATGTGCGGAATTATAGGTATTGTATCGTCATCTCCCATTAACTATGCTTTAGTTAATAGTCTAAAAAGTCTTCAGCATCGGGGGCAACAAGCTGCTGGTGTTGCAACTATGGATGGTAACCTAATGCACCTTAAGAAGGATTTAGGTCTAGTTAAAGAGGTTATTACCGAGCAAGACATGTCATATCTTAAAGGCAACGCTGGTATTGGTCATGTTCGTTACCCTACTGCTGGTGCTGCTAACAACCCTGATGAGGCTCATCCTTTTTATGTAAACTCCCCTTTTGGAATAATGCTTGCTCATAATGGTAACCTTGTTAATGCAAATAAACTTCGCGATGACGTACTTACAAAAAACCATCGGCATGTACGTACTCACTCTGACTCTGAAATTCTTACTAATGTTTTTGCTTTCGAGCTTGAGCAGCTTACAGTTCATAAGGATTTAACTAATGATAAAATCTTTGACGCTATTACCAACCTAAACCAGCGCATCAAAGGTGGCTATGCAGTAGTTAGCTTAATTGCCAACTATGGACTTGTGGCTTTTCGCGATCCCAATGGAATACGCCCATTAGTAATCGGTCGAAAAACCATAGGAGATCAAGTTACCCATATGGTGGCATCTGAGACTTGTGCTATTGATATAAATGGTTTTGAGCTGGTTAGAACTATTAAGCCAGGGGAAGCAGTTATCATAAGACTTGATGGTACCCTGGAGAGCCGAATCTGTCATCCCGATCCGCAACTAAATATATGTTTATTCGAATTTGTATACTTATCACGCCCCGACTCTGTAATTGAGGAGGTATCAGTACAATTAGCCAGACGCAATATGGGTAGATACTTAGCTGATACTATAAAAGAGCTCAAACTTGATATAGATGTAATAATACCTATCCCTGATACCTCTAGAGTACCCGCAATTGAAGTCGCCGAATCTCTAAAAATACCTTATCGGGAAGGTTTTGTAAAAAATCATTTTATGGGTCGAACATTTATGCTTGCTAACCAAGAACAACGAAGCTCTGCAGTTAGAAGTAAATTAAGCCCTGTTTCAATTGAATTTAAGGATAAAAATGTATTACTGGTTGATGACTCCATAGTTCGTGGTACAACGTCTAAAGAGATTATAAATATCGTAAGACAATGTGGTGCTAAAAAAGTCTATCTTGCTTCAGCCGCACCTCAAGTTCGCTTCCCAAATGTATACGGTATAGATATGCCAACCCACGCTGAACTAGTAGCTTATAACCGAACTGATGATGAAATCACCCAAATAATTGGTGCTGATAAAGTGATTTTTCAGAATTTAGATAATCTTAAAAAGTCGATAACTGATGTAAACAGCAAACTTATTAAATTTGACGCATCATGCTTTGATGGTATCTATGTCACAGGTGATGTAAGTAAAAAATACCTTGAGTCATTAGTTTCAGTGGGTTTTAATGGCTAATCCATCCTTATACGACAATCTTGATAAAGTAGTAATTATCGGTGGCACCTTTGATCCAGTACATATTGGTCATTTAGAAATGGCTAATCATCTTCTATCGATATTTAATACTAAAATCACTTTTATGCCGACAAACATTCCAAACTATAAAGCACCTTCTAAGGTAAGTAATGCTGACCGTCTAAACATGCTAAAACTAACCCTTGAAGGACATCCTAATTTTCAAATTGATACTCGCGAAATTAATGCTCCAAATTATTGCTCTACTCATAAAACATTATCAACCATTCGTGATGAAATTGGATATAAAATTCCCTTGTACTTCTTAATTGGGAGTGATTCACTCCAAAACTTAGATACTTGGGATTATTGGTATAACTTGCCTAATATAACGCATTTTGTAGTTGCAAATCGTAATGGATACAGCGCTAATAATATTAAATCACCTGAACTAAAATTATTATTTAAAAACCGTCAACACAATGAAATTAATGAGCTTAAAAATAATGGGGATTTTTATATGCTTAATTTTACCCCTACTGATATATCCTCAACAATAATCAGGAACAAAGTAAAGAGTCATGAGGATATAAAGCCATACGTAGTACAATCAGTAGCCGACTATATTGAGAAACACCACCTGTATTTGGGCTAATCTGCTAAAATATGGCTTGTACAACAAATAATTAAAAAGGATCCTTGTGAATACAGAACAAATTACCAGAGTCGTGATAAATGCTTTAGAAGATGTAAAAGGTGATAATATAGTAGTTATAAATACTGGTCATATTTCATCCATGTTTAACGCAATAATTGTTTGCTCTGGAACTTCAAATCGCCAGATAGGGGCACTAGCTCATAACGTTATTGAAGATTTAAAAACCAATGGAATTAGTATAATTGGCACTGAAGGCAAACGCGGTGGTGAATGGGTACTTGTTGATGCAGGAGACGTAGTTGTACATATAATGTTACCTAAAGTACGCGAATATTACTCTATTGAAGCACGAAGATTAGGATAAATAGCGATGCTGCATACTATGCATGGGGTAGCTCTTAATATATTTGATGCTGGTATTATCCTAGCCGGTGATAGCAAGATTGGTAAAAGCGAACTTGCACTAGAGCTTTTATCTCGAGGTCATAAATTTATAGCAGATGATATGCTTAATATTGGGGTAGTAAATAAGCAACTAACTATAGAAAATCAGCACGAGAAGTTTTTTATGCATATTCGAGATATTGGTTTTATTAATATTAAGTCTATTTTTGGCATTGAGAACACTTTAGCTTTATCTAAAGTAGATTTGATTATAAATTTGACTAAAGACATACCCAATGAACCTCTTTTAGAACCAAAGCGAATTATTCTAGGGCATGCAATTTCAGAATACTTTGTGCTTGTAGGAGCAAATAAACCACTTGCTGTAATTGTAGAAACCCTTACAAAACACCATCAACAATCAAATAATGGAATTAATTCTCATCAAGACTTTATAACCTATCAATCTCAATTAATTATGGAGAATGTTCATGCAACTAATTCTAATTAGTGGTTTAGCTGGTGCTGGAAAATCTACAGCCCTTAGAATTCTCGAAGATAGTGGCTATAATTGTGTTGATAATTTACCACCTAGTATGCTCATACAATTAGTTGAGATGTATGGATCAATCTATAATAGTAAGAAAATTGCTGTAAGTCTTGATACCCGTTCATTAACACTATTAAGGCAACTACCTTCAGCTATAAAAAATCTAAAACAATTAGGTACCTTAACTAAGATAATTTTTCTTGAAGCTCGTGAAGATGTTTTAATCAAGCGATTTTCAGAAACACGTAGACGCCATCCATTATCTGATGATAAAAAAACTATTTCTGATTGTATATTTGAAGAACAAGAAGTTTTGTCATCAATAAGTCTTATGGCTCATAGAATAGATACTAGTGATTTATCAGCAAATAACTTAAGAAGTATTGTCAAACAATTCGTAGAAGCTGACTATTCACAACTAACCACTGTAATACAATCATTTGGGTTTAAATATGGTCTCCCAATTGATTCAGACTTTGTTTTTGATGTACGTTGCCTACCAAACCCGCACTACGATAAAGAAATCAGTCACTTTAATGGACTTGATGAACCCATTATTAACTTTCTAAATAAAGAAGATAAAGTCAAAAAAATGATTTCTGATATTTATAACATGGTGTCTCCTTGGATTAAAGAGTTCATCCTTGATAATCGAAACTACCTCACAATCTCAATAGGTTGTACTGGTGGTAAGCATAGATCAGTTTATATCGCAGAAAAATTAGCTCAAATGATAAAAACTGTCAACTATAAGACTATCGTCCGCCACCGCCATATTAACATATGGTAAAATATTATCTTAGGCATAACTAAAAACTAATATTAGCGAGAATAACATGAAATTTAAGAAAATTACTGATTTAGAGCTTAAAAATAAAACTTTATTTATTCGAACCGATATGAATGTTCCTATCGAAGACGGTCGTATTGGTGATAATACTCGTATTCGAGCCTCACTAAAAACTATTGAGTATGCAATTAAAAATGGTGCAAATGTTATTATTGCTACTCACCTAGGACGCCCAACTGAAGGTAGTAATGATAATAATGACAGCGTTTTGCCAATTGCCAAGCTATTAGGTGAACTATTACACCAAGATATAAAAGTTGTAACTGGAGTTCCAGATAAAATTGATTTTAGTACTTCAAATATAGTTATGCTTGAGAACGTCCGCTTAAATATTGGAGAGAAAAAAAACGACCCAGTTTTGGGTAAAAAATATGCTAATTTATGTGATATATTTGTGCATGATGCTTTTGCTACAGCCCATAGAAATGAAGCCTCAACTGATGCAATAGGACATATTGCCCACGAAGTATGTGCTGGGATGTTAGTAAGTAGTGAACTTGATGCTCTTAATATGGCAACTGCTCATCCAAAACCACCAGTGGTTGCTATTGTTGCCGGTTCTAAAGTTTCTACCAAACTAAGTATTTTAGAGAACCTAGCAGATAAAGTTGATTATCTAATTGTTGGTGGCGGTATTTTAAATACCTTTTTACTTGCTAAAGGGTTTAATATTGGGAAATCATTAGTTGAAGCTGAACTAACTAATAAAGCTAACGATATTATGCAAAAAATGACAGCTCGTGGTGCTAGTGTTTTACTGCCTCAAGATGTAGTTACCGCCAAACACTTTAGTAGAGATGAAGTAGCCTCACTAAAAAATATCAATGATGTCGCAGCTTCAGATATGATTTTGGATATCGGTACTAAATTTGCTAATCAATTAGCTGGTATAATTGACAAAGCTGGTACTATTATTTGGAATGGTCCAGTTGGTGTTTTTGAATTTGATCAATTTGCAAATGGTAGCAAAATCATTGCTAATGCGATTGCTAATAGTGATGCTTTTAGTCTAGCTGGCGGAGGTGATACTATCGCTGCAATAAATAAATTTCATCTTATGGATAAGATTAGCTATATATCAACTGCAGGTGGAGCATTATTAGAATATTTAGAGGGTAAAAAACTACCAGCCATTAAATTACTTGAGGATAGAGCATGAAGCACACACAATCAGTAAAAGAGCTACTTAATGGTGCTCTAGACGTTGATACACTTGTTGAACTAAACGGCTGGGTAAAGAGTCGGCGCGACTCAAAAGCCGGAATTTCTTTTATATCTCTTGGGGATGGATCTTCTTTTGATGGCATCCAAATTGTTGCTGAAAACAAACTCAGCAATTATGCAACTGAGATTTTACGCCTAACTAAAGATTGTTCGATAAATGTCAAAGGTAAAATCGTACCATCTCTTGGTGCTGGGCAAAAGTTCGAAATTGTGGCTAACTCAATTGAGGTGATTGGCTGGGTAGAAAACCCTGACAGCTACCCCGTGTCACCAAAAAGGCATACCGTAGAACATCTACGTGAGGTAGCACATCTACGCCCAAGGACTAATTTGATAGCAGCAGCTACTCGAATTAGAAACACTGCATCATTTGCCGTTCATGAATATTTACAAAATAATGGCTTTTATTGGATTCATACCCCACTAATAACTGGTGCTGATGCCGAAGGTGCGGGAGAGTTATTTCAGGTTACTAGTTTTGATCTAAACCAAATACCAAGAGATGCATCTGGTAAAATTGATTATAAAAAAGATTTCTTTGGACGTGAAACATTTCTAACAGTATCGGGGCAATTAAATGCTGAGGCATACTGTATGAGCCTATCAAAAGTATATACTTTTGGTCCAACATTTAGGGCAGAAAATTCTAACACTACCCGCCATCTAGCAGAGTTTTGGATGATAGAACCAGAAATAGCTTTTGCTGATCTAATGGATAATGCAATTCTTGCTCAAAATTTGCTTAAACACGTATTTAAAGCAGTACTTAACAAAAACCCTGATGACATGGCATTTTTTGCAGAATTTATAAATAAAGATGTAATTACCCGCTTAACACAGTTGGTTAATCAAGATTTTGAGATGATTACTTACACTGAAGCAATTGATAAACTACTTAAATCAAATAAAACCTTTGAGAATAAAGTTTCTTGGGGTATTGATCTGGCATCAGAACATGAAAGATGGCTATGTGAGGAATTGGTTGGTCGCCCAACAATAGTCACAAACTATCCTAAAGATATAAAAGCATTTTATATGCGTCAGAATGACGACAGCAAGACTGTAGCTGCTATGGATATCCTTGCTCCTGGAGTTGGGGAGATAATAGGTGGAGCACAACGTGAAGAACGCTATGACGTGCTAATAAAACGCATGAAGGAGATGAATGTAAGTGAAGAAACACTATATTGGTATTTAGACCTTAGGCGTTTTGGAACAGCAAAACACGCTGGCTTTGGTGTAGGATTAGAGCGTTTAGTAAGTTATATTACTGGGGTTCAAAATGTACGGGATATTATCCCATTCCCTAGAACAAGTAAAAGTGCAAATTTCTAATTAGAGATTAAGGATTATAGACAAAATGCTAAAATTACACAATTATATACTGCTATTGTTTAGCGTAGTGGTGTTTGTAGTAGCATGTTCAAATACTCCAAATAATGTTTCAATGAGCTTAAATCAAGGAAGTTGTGCATTGGCATCACAGTATTCAAGCTCAGAATTAAATAATTTAGATTCTATCTATGAAAGCTATTATAATCTTCTAATAAATAACCCAAGCACCATAACTCCTTACTGCACTGCAGTTACTATACAAAACAACAATTCTGGATTAAATGCTAATAACATTCAGATAACTAATAGTGGCTTACAAATAAGTACCACATTACCAGGAAGTACAAATAATACTACGGTAGCTTTATACGATACATCTGCTGCAGGAGTTACAATATCTGGTTTTACACAAAATATAAACAATATTGTTTTATTTGATCCGAATAACTGTGCAACTACTACAGGAGCAAATGTTCAAACGATATCTGCTAACGGTGGAAGCTGTACCTTTTATCTTGAAATACTTGATGAATTAAATCCAGTGGGGGTATACCCGTATTATATAACTTACAACTACACTAATGGCAACCAAAATTATATTACAAATGCAACATTAAACCAGAGAGTTTATTTATATGGTGGTGATACTACAAGTTCTGGATTATACTATGTTTCTACTGATGTTATGTCTACTGGCACTAGTGATGGTAATATAATTGCGTCTTGGCAAACTGGCTTAGCGGGTTCACCTGAAAGTGGCAATGTAACTTATGTTATTGAAAATGCTTATGGTATGGTATATTTTGTTTCATTATCAACTACGTTATCAACTATCTATTCATATAATGGTATGAGTATAAACTCAGTTGGGAATAATTTAGCATTTCAAGTAACATCTCTTGCTTTTGATAATAATAGTAATATCTATGCCGCTACAAATGATAATGGCATGTGGGTTTATAATATTACAGAGAGCAATCCATCATGGACACGAATGATGGACACTAACGGTAACATTACATACACTAGTAGCTTAATAGGGCTTACAGGATATACTACCAACAATACCATATATGCATTTTCTGAGTCTCAAGTATACAGCTGCTCTGTAAACGGTACCACTTCTGAGTCATGTACCTTACCTAACCCCACAACAGTAATAACACCAAAGGGTTTCTTCCCTAATTCAGCTGATGTTGATAATTCTGGTAATTTATATTTAGGTAGTTTTTATAATGGTAGTAATATTCTTGGTATCTCATCAATCAATTCTAGCTTATCGTCATGGTCTACTTTTATGGTATCACCGCCTATAACAGAATCTACGTCAAGCAGTATTGGTGGAGTCATATATACTAATAGTGCTCTATATTTTGGGGTAGTTGGTATTACTGAAAGTAGTGTATATAATTGTAGCACTGGTACTTCCAATTGTACTCCAACCATAAGTAGTAACCTACAGCCTATCACAGGAAATGCAACAACTGTAACAACTGATGGAGTTGGTAATCTATATGTAGCAGGATATAATCTTAACAGTAGTGACTTTGGTTCAACAAACAGTACTGGAGCATTCTTACTTTCCAGCAATTATGCTGCAAGTAGCGTTGGTACATGGCAACCAATATTAAGTACTGGTAACCCTGCTCTACCAGAAAAAGTAAGCTCTATTACTGTTGCATCAATGTTAACCTCATATTAAATAGGGATAAATAAAATAAAAACGGCTAAACCTCAATCAATAATTAATAAATTATTGATTATTATCGGAATACTTTTACTCACAGGCTGCGGCAACAGTAACAATGTCACATTTAGCACCAATGCTGGACAATGTGCTAACCAAACTGGTACTGGACCATACTGCATGGGTATCGTTATTCAAAACAGTAATGGTAGCACTGATGGTCAAAACTGGATTAACAGTACCAACTTTCCAATAAGTGGAATAACATATACTATTGCTGGGGTAAGTAACGCTCTTACCCCAGAAACTAATTCAGCAGGGTCTACAAATAGTATGGATCCTAATAACTGTGCTGGTAGCACCATACAACCAGGTGGCTCTTGTGAATTTTATATTCAGTTAAATAAGGAAGCATTTGGAGTTAAGTCACAAGAAAGTATTAATATAAGTATAAGCTACACTGTGAATGATACACTCTTTGGAGGCAGCACCAATACTGCTAGTGCCAGTACTACAATTTATGAATTAACTAATTTATATATAGGGCAAAATAACGGCTATATGAATATATATAATAATGCTTGGTCTAATTATGGGCTTGTTGAATCTGCTGATACTATAGCTGCAATTGCTGCTGACACTAGTAGCTATGGTAATATATATTTAGGAGGTGTTAACGGCATATACCCACTTGGAATCACAGCTTCAGCTACTACATCAAGCTCTATTAGCTCAACTACTTTTCCCACAGGATCAAATAACTTGTTCTCAATAGGTACATCACTTTATGCAGCACAATCAAGCACTACATCTAGCGGTACATCTAATACTATTAATAGCTATGTATTTTCTAGTGAAAGCTGGAGTTCATCGCCGCCTTATGGAGCGTCTACTAATTTTCTTGGTACACAAATTCCTAATGCAAATGCGTATACTGGTTCAAATACTTACATTGCAATGGATAACAATAATATAACGATATGTATATATCCTAGTAATACTTGTAATTCGGGCACTCAAAGTGGTATAATAGGTAATATAACGAGTCTTAGTTATTCGAATCAATTAAAAACTGTAACTACTTCTGGCTTATATGCAGGAACTGATAGTAATAGTGGTGGTTTATTTTACGAATCTATCACTCCAACTTTCTGGGCTCAGGTAACTGGAGAGAGTAATCCGGTAACTGCAATGACATCATCAACGTCTCAAATCTATGTTGGTGATAGTATAGGTAATGTATCTTATATTGCTAGCACATCACCAACAACTGCAATCCTTATTGGAAACACTGAGAATTCTCCTATATCATCTATGGTTTATGATACTAATGGTGGAGTCATATATGTAGCAACTAAATCTAATAAACTATATGCATGTAACCCTACAACAAGTGGTGGATGCACTTATACTTACAACATTCAAAATAATACTACTAATACGGCGGTAACTGGAATGACTATTGGGTCTATGCTAGTTGATTCACTAAACCAACTTTATGATAGTGGTAGTTTATAAAAATGACAAAGTTAAACTTTAATCTGGCACAATTCTTTATTACAGTTAATGATTTGCAATGTTTGCCAGCTGAACCTAGACAAGAATTTGCAATTTGTGGGCGTTCTAACTCTGGTAAATCAAGTTTGATTAATACTCTTACCAATAAAACGCGTCTAGCATTTACTTCGAAAACACCTGGTAGAACGCAGCATATTAATTACTTTCAGCTGGGAGTAAGTGATATATTTATGGTTGATTTACCAGGGTATGGATATGCCAAAGTGCCAGAAAAAATTCGCACCCATTGGCAAGGATTACTGGGTACATATTTACAAACAAGACCAATGCTAACTGGCTTAGTGCTAATTATGGATTCGCGTCATCCATTGAAAGAACTAGACTATATAATGTTAGAGTTTTTTGCCCAAACAAATAAACCAATACATATAGTATTATCAAAGTCTGATAAGCTAAACCAGCGTGAAAAAGTCGAAACTCTGAGATACGTAAAACAAAAATTAGTTGAGGAGGGTTTTAGTAATTTCACTATCCAACTTTTCTCATCCCCTAAACGCCAAGGTATTTCAGAGCTAGAGACCGTTCTAAATAGCTGGGTCAGCGAGTAAAATTTAGGGCATGGATCCAAGTTATCCGCTGGGATGTCGAAAATTAGCCCTAGGATGATAGCAGCCTACGAAGCGCGAAGCCCGCAATTAATCCTGATAGAGCATAAATAATTACTACCCCAATAGCCGAACCAATAATCCCATAACTAATCACCAAAAAGTATGTCAAGATAATGTTAATAGTTACCACAAATACATTTTGCCACATGGCAAATTTGGCATATCCAAGTGCTGCTAAAACATTACCATTAATATTTCTAAATGTAGCTAATATCCAAAATCCAAAACATAAAATCTGAAATGGAAGCACACTATCAATATACTCAACTCCAAAAATAATAGTAATTATCGGTTTAGCTAAAATTATCAAAACAGTACTAACAGTAAAACTAAACACAAACATTCCTTTTTGGAGTTTATATTTTAGCTCTTTAACATATCCATGATTATGTGAATTTTTTGCAAAGTAGGGGTAAAAAAACGAACTTACAATCCCGGGGATAAAATTAATTGCAAAAGGTATTACGGTTGCTACCTTATAGATACCAATAGTAAGTGCATTTTTTAATACATAACCCAAAATTAAAATATCTAATATAAATAATAGCTGTGAAAAAGCATTACCAATAGTAACATACATTGAATAACTGATAAACTCTGTTATATTTATCCGAATAGATATAATACTAAATACATTTGGTAATTTATAAATAAATGTGGACGCAATAATTATTAGTAAGTAACTAATATAAGTCGATACTATAAAACCTATTAGCCCAAAATAATAAATTCCAAATATATTACTAATTAATAATACTAAATTTGTTGAAATCGCAAATTTTGCTAATAATTGATTTTGTAACGTTGCCCTTAGATATGCTTGATAAATATCAATATATAGCCGCCCTATCGGGAAAAATGCCATGAGACATAGAAATCTTTTAGCTCCCACAATGGGTAGTGGCATGATATTAGCATATACAAATATTCCTACAGATAATAAGCAGTTAAATATTATTCCAAGAATGATAGAATATTTAAGATACGATAGACGCATTGTATCGTCGTTTTGACGACTAACAAACTGTAATACACCGCTAGCCGCTCCAAAACCATTTACCAATAAAAAAAAAGATATGATAGTATAGGCAAATGCATAAATACCAAACTGTGTTTGCCCAAGTAGTCGCACATAAAAGATAGAACCACAAAAAGCAACTAATTGAGATACTATATTAGCTAAAAACACATGCACAAAACCTGTGTTAAATGCACGTGTGATAACATGTTTATACATTAATTATCAACTATTTCTTTAGGATTTACCGTAATACCCGCATGACGTAACTCAAAATAAACACCTCCCATCGGCTGATTAATTTCAGAACCTGAATTAGCTATAACTTGACCACTTGATATACTTTGACCTTTAGTAACACGAGGAACTATACCGGCATAAACCGACATATAATTATCTCCATGATTTACAACCACCACCTGCCCAAGCCCCGGTAAAACACCTACATAGGCAACATGCCCATCAGTAATTGCAAATACTGGTACATTTTTGGCTTTATACAGTACTCCATTATTTTTAACTCCGTGGCGAAACGCTCCAAAAGCAATGCTAACACTTGTATTAAGCGGTTTAACTAATTTACGGTCAAATAATGGTGACATATTCAAAGCTTCAACCTCAGTTTTTAATGGCTTTGCAGCGCTTGAGTGCTGTAACTTATGTTTATGCTCATCTAAATCAATGTCTTTAATTAGCATACTTAACACAGCTTGTTTATGTTTTAGATCCGACAATTGCTCTTTCTCTTGTGCTATTTGACCTTGGAGAGCTTGTTTTTGACCAACCTTATTTTGATGTTCTTGTTTTAATTGTTCTGTTTTTTGTGCAGTAAAACCAAACTGTTTATTTAGACGATTAAGCTCATTGTTTAATTTATCATTAAGATACTTTAACTCATTTAACTTAATTTGTAATTGCTTATATTTGGCGGCTTCAACATTAAGTATGCGAACTAAGTACTGTTGTTTTCGATTATTCACCTGCCAATTGTTACCACTAAAAACTGATGCTGATTCTGTATCAATTACTTGCTGATATACCAGCCCAATTGTTGTCTTTACATGATTTTGTATAGCAATTGTCATACTCTCAATATTCGGTAGAACTGCCGCAATCTCTCTTACTTGAGTAGTATCCACATCTTTGATTTTACGTAGATTAATTAAAGCCCTCTGGGATTGATTTATCGCATCTTGTGAGTCATTAATAGCACTATCAAGATTTTTTTGTTTTTGCTGCTTTTTATCTAGATCATTATTTATTTTGGTGATTTTAGCCATCAAATCACCTAGGTTTTGATTTAATTCACCATTATTTGCAGCATAAACAAGATTAAATAATAAACATATCATAACAAACTTTAATCGCATATCGATTTCTCCTAATTAACTCTCAGGATCAATTAGGCTTTGACCCGTCATCTCATCGGGCTTTTCTAATCCACTCATAAATAACAGTGTTGGTGCAATATCTTTTAGAGCCCCTCCAGATTTCAACTGAGAATATCGCCCGATATAAAGACAAGGAACTAAGTTAGTAGTATGTTGCGTGTGTGCTTGATTAGATACATAGTCAAACATTTCTTCACAATTACCATGATCTGAAATAACTAAAATCTCACCATTGATGCCCTGCATTGCTTCAATTACCAACCCTAGAGCTGCATCTAGTGCCTCAACCGCCAAAACTGTGGCACTTAGTACCCCAGTATGACCAACCATGTCTCCATTAGCAAAATTGGTAATAATAAAATCATATTTCTCACTTCTGATTGCTGTTACTAGTTTGGCACTTAATTCAGGTAAACTCATTTCTGGCTTCAAATCATAAGTAGCTACTTCACGCGGTGAGTCTACTAGGATTCTATCTTCATTTGAATATGGCTCCTTACGTCCACCATTAAAGAAAAATGTCACATGCGGGTATTTTTCAGTTTCAGCAATTCTTAACTGATTAAGTCCCAGATTAGATATATACTCACCGAGAGTGTTTTTTATTGAAATTGGTGGGAATGCAACTTTAACATCAAGTTTAGAATCATACTGAGTCATGGTAATGAAACTAGAGAGCTTAGTATTTAGTCTTGGAAAAACTTTAAAATCATAACCAATAATCGCATCTGTTAGTTGAATTGCCCTATCTGATCTAAAATTAGCAAAAATAATACTATCACCCTCACTAACTCCACAGTAGCCTGATATCACGTATGGTCTCACAAATTCATCATTATGCCCCGCATTATACTCAGCATCTAATGCTGTTTGCATATTATCAGCAACAAATTTAGAATCAGCACGCATAATAGCATCATAACTAAGCATAACTCTATCATAGCGCTTATCTCTATCCATCGCATAGTAACGCCCACTTATCGTTGCAGCTTTTGTCTTCAAAGAATTATCTAGTACTTCTTGCAGCTCTTTAAGATATTTATTTGCGCTACGAGGTGGCGTATCGCGTCCATCAAGGAATACATGCACCCATACGTGTTTAATCTTAGGATTTTGTTCACAAAGGCTAATTAGAGCAAAAATATGCTTAATGTGACTATGAACCCCACCATCAGACAATAACCCAAAAAGATGAACAACGCCACTAGTTGTTGTATTTAAACCATCTACAAAAACTTGGTTATTAAAAAAACTACCATCACTAATTGCAGCATCAATACGCGTAATGTCTTGCATAACTATACGCCCTGCGCCAATATTCAAATGCCCTACTTCAGAATTTCCCATTTGTCCGTCAGGCAAG
>CAZJFO010000010.1:11775-12355 GCA_964545465.1 uncultured Neisseria sp. | reverse complement strand
CAACCGCGAGTGATGAAGCGTTTATTGCTCCAAAGGCGTATGTTGTAGTTAATCTATCCCAGTTTGGCATATTTGCATTGGCAACTGCATTATCTTTTTTTTCATTGCGTAACCCAAACCCATCAAGGATTATTAACAAAACTTTACGCTTCACTACCGACTTCATTATGCTATTCCTACAAAAATATATTGCTATGTATTGGCTATTCTTGGTAAAATAGCGTTCAATTACATTATTTTATCCTAATTTGGTTATGTTAGCAGGGTATTATTGGGATATTTATGCAGTTAGATTATAAAGCAGCACAGGAAATTTTAAACAAATCATCTATTTTATATACTAAAGATGAAATCAGTAAAGAAGTACATCGACTAGCTAAGGCTATCGAAGAAGAAATAGCAGGTGATATTCCCGTATTTTTAAGTGTGATGAATGGTGGGCTATTTTTCACTTCCGAATTATTACAAAATATTAGTTCGCCATTTATTTTAGACTATATTCATGCTTCACGCTATGGTGGTGAAACATTTGGAGCTTCACATATAACTTGGTACCGTCAGCCAAAAACTGAAGATATTA
>CAZJFO010000010.1:0-11765 GCA_964545465.1 uncultured Neisseria sp. | reverse complement strand
ATTAAAGGTAAAAATATTTATATAATCGATGATATTCTTGATGAAGGTTATACTCTAGTAGAAATCACACGCTATCTTAAGAGTATTGGTGCCTTATCATGCAAAATAATTGTTTTGATTAATAAAGAAATTGGTAAAACGAAACCAATTAATGCAGATTTTATTGGACTTAATGCACCAAACAAATTTCTATTTGGCTGTGGAATGGATATTTTTGGATTATATAGACAAATACCTGATATCTGCGTTTATAACAAATAGCGAGGGAATACACTATGTCACTTTTTGCAATAATACTTACTAGCATTCTAGAGCAAAGAAACACTCTAGCTAAGATTAGAGCGTTTTTTTGGAGATATATTGAAATTTATGTGGGATATTTTACCAATAAACAAATTAACTCTCAAAGACAATTAAGGTTGATATACTTATTTGCATCTTTACCGGTATTTATTGTCTTATTTATCATAAAACTCTTGTTATTAAATCACCAAATAATCTATGACTTATTAAACACAATTCTCTTTATTCTAACTGTACAAATACTTACGTGGAAAAATGAAGCTAAAGACGAAACCGCAGCAGACAAATATTCTTTCATTACAACTTATGCAGTTAAATTCTTTGTGCCTTTATTTTGGTTTATGATTTTACCCTCAGCAATTGGTTCCATTTGTTTCCTTTTAATAGTATCTATTAGTGCCACACTTAAAGCCAAAAATATTGATTTAATCATTTATAACCTAGTAGCTGACAAAATGTTGTTTTATGCTAGTGTAGTTCCGTATACTATCTTATTTGGTTTTATCGCCCTTACTGGTGATTTTGAAGAAGTTACTCACTATGTATTAGAACAAAAAAACAACTTCACCAAAAGCTTTTATTTCTTAGAAAATATGCTTAATGAGATTGTATTAATTGCTATTGGAAAAGATAAATTTCAGCTTGAAACAAAAGATTTAGCAACTGATGAGATTGAAGCTTTCAAACTAGAAGAAGAACGCTTCACCCCTGAAATAACTGCATATATTGTTGCAGTATTATACCGTGCGGGATTGTTTTTTATTGGAGTTATAGCGTTAATTTGTATCGCCAAATTATTTTAGCCAGTTTTTGCATATTATGCTATGCTGATAATGGAATTTATCGGTATGTTGATAAAAATGGTAATTTAGTAGTTAGTAACAAACCCCAAATTAGCAATACTCGATTTAGGGTACTTTCTGAAGAATTAGCTCATGAGAGACAAGCACTTATTCAAGCTAATGAATCTTTAGCAACAAGCAGCCCCAAACAAGAACAATTTTTAAAAAACACTATCAAGGAACATCAAAAAAATATTAATATACTAAATAAACAACTAGGCCACACGCCTTAAATTTGTAGATAAATACTTTTACAGGAACATTTATGAAAAAAATTTTGGAATTTGAAAAACCTATTGCTGAACTTAGCGAAAAAATTGAAGAGTTAAGTGGTATACAAAATGAGTCAACGGTTGATATTACCAATGAAATCACTCTTTTAGAAGATAAAGTAAGCGAATTAACTAAAGAAATATATAGTAAATTAACTCCTTGGGAAATAACTCAAGTTGCCCGACATGCTAACCGACCGCGAACACTTGACTATATCAATGGTATTTTTAACAATTTTGTAGAACTTCATGGGGATCGTCATTTTGCTGATGATAAATCGATTATTGGTGGCATGGCTAAGATGGGGAATCAAACTGTAATGATTATTGGGCATCAAAAAGGCCGTGATACTAAAGAAAACCTAGAACGTAATTTTGGAATGCCTCGCCCTGAGGGATATCGTAAAGCATTACGCCTAATGCAATTAGCAGAAAAATTCAGTATTCCGATAATTACTTTTATAGATACTCCTGGAGCTTATCCCGGTATTGGTGCTGAAGAACGAAACCAGTCAGAAGCTATAGGTAAAAACCTCTATGAAATGGTACTACTAAAAACTCCAATAATTGCAACAGTGATTGGTGAGGGTGGATCAGGTGGAGCATTAGCTATCGCAATTGGCGATCAAGTTAATATGCTTGAATATGCTATTTATTCAGTAATCTCACCTGAGGGATGTGCTTCAATATTATGGAAAGATGCAACAAAAGCTAGTAATGCGGCAGAAATACTAGGAATTACGGCAACTCGACTTAAAAGTCTTGGACTAATAGATGGTATTATCAATGAACCAGATGGTGGATCGCATTCTAACCATCCTGAAATGATGAATAAAATGCGCAATGCACTAAAAAATAATCTTAAAAAACTGCAAGATTTTTCTATTGATGAATTACTAGAAAGACGCTTTGAACGTTTGATGAGTTATGGCAAATTCAAAGAATAATGCATAAGCTACAGGAGCATGTTCTACAAAACATACCAGCATTTGAAACAATTACTGTTGGTTTAAGCGGTGGCGTTGACTCAGTAGTGCTACTGCACATTCTAAAAACCATCAGTAAACATACAGGTTTCAAATTAAGTGCCATACATATAAACCATGGTATATCAGCTAACGCTAAGACTTGGGAGCTATTTTGCCAAGAGCAATGTAGCTTCATGGATATACAATTAGAAATTTATCAAAGTAATATAACAAAAAACGGCGGCGAAAGTCTAGAAAATAATGCTAGAATTACACGTTACGGATATTTTTCAAATAGTGAAGCTACAGTTATTGCTCTTGCTCATCATAAAAATGATCAAGTTGAGACAACTCTTAGTCAAATACTACGTGGTAGTGACTTACACAATATAGCAAGTATGAAGCCACTAAGTAACAAGCAAGGTAAAACAATTTGGCGACCATTACTTGAAATATCGCGTAATGATATAGAAAACTATGCACAAGAGTTTAATCTACAATACATTAATGATGAAAGTAACCTAGATACTACTTATTTAAGAAATTTTATTCGCCATAAAATGTTACCGCTACTGCTTGAGTTTGATAAAGATGTTGAAACTAAAATTTTGAAATTACCAAAGCAACTACAAAATATCTTGAATCATATTAATCAAATAACCACTAATGACTTACTTACTGTAAAGGACAATAATTCTCTATTAATAAATAAATTTCAGGATTTACCTCATCTACGGCAGCTTCAGATAATTAACCATTATCTTAAAGTACACGATCTACCACTCCCAACTACAAAACAACTTCATGAATTTATTCGTCAAGCACTACACTCGAAATGGGATAGTACACCATCACTAATATTGAACCATAAATATAAAATAATTAAAACAAAAAATCATATAAAAATTAAGGAACGCGAATAATGACTAAACAAGTAACTCTTGGGATAACTGGTGCTACTGGAATTCCGATAGCATTTTCTCTATTAAAGCAATTATTACTTCATGATTGCATTGTACATTTGGTGATTTCTCCAGCTGGTATAATTACTGCAAAGCAAGAAACAGGTATTACTTTATCTGGCAACCCCAATCAAACAAAAAAAAATTTATATAGTGAACTGAATTTAGTCGGGCATGATAGATTATTTGTCTACTCTAATAAAGATTGGTTTGCACCAATTGCTTCTGGCTCAAATGTAAGTGATGTGATGATAGTTTGCCCATGCTCTATGGCAAGTTTAGGTAAAATAGCAGGAAGCTTAGGGGAAGATTTATTGATTAGAGCAGCTGATGTTATTATGAAAGAGCGTAAAAACCTGATTTTAGTTCCAAGAGAGGCTCCTTTATCAGCTATACACTTAGAAAATATGCTCAAATTAGCAAAACTTGGGGTCTCAATCTTACCTCCAGTACCTGCTTTTTACAATCACCCCAAGACTATAGATGATATAATTCATTTCTTAGTTGCTCGCATTCTTGATCAAGCTAATATAAAAAACAATTTAACTACCCGATGGGGAAATTAATAATATACTTTACAAAGGATAAAAATGGTCTATCTAAAATCAAACAAAAAAGTAAATTTATTCTCTGCAATCGCTATCGGTGTAAGTTGCATTATTGGAAGTGGGTGGTTATTTGCTAGCTATAAAGCTGCCAAATTTGCTGGACCCGTATCAATATTATCTTGGATTATTGGTGCAGTTATTGCCCTTTTAATAGCTCTTTTATTAGCTGAAATATCAACTATATACCATAAAGAAACTGGTTTACTAGCTCGTCTTCTAACTATAACCCACAATAAAGACTATGGGTTTATTGTATCATCATCCAATTGGTTTGCAACTATTGTAGCAATACCTGCTGAGGCTGAGGCATCTATGCAGTATTTGGTTCGTGCTTATCCACAATTAAGTGACAACTTATTTAGGCACGAACATTTTACAACACTAGGAATTTTATGCGTTTGCTTAATCATGATTGGATATGGAACACTTAACTATTGGGGTATTAAATTATTAGCAAAGGCTAATAATTTAATAACCGTGGTTAAATTAACTGTTCCGGCATTGACTGCAATAATTATTTTTGCTTCTGCATTTCATAGTTCTAATTTTAGCTCATATCATAATACTATTGCCCCTTATGGCTATAATAAAGCTTTTACTGCTGTTGTCACTTGTGGTATTTTTTATTCATTCTATGGTTTTAGCATGATAACCCTATTTGCTAAAGAATTAGATAATCCTCAAAGAAATATTCCATTGGCATTAGCTAGTTCTGTAATTATTTGCCTAATAATCTACCTTATGCTTCAAGTATCATTCTTAGGAGCTATAGATACTAACACCGTTAGCAATGGATGGCATACACTAGATTTCACTTCACCTTTATCTCAACTAGCGATATTACTTGGAATCAATTGGTTATCTTTAGTTTTATATGTAGATGCTGTAATTAGCCCATCTGGTACTGGAGTTGTATATGTTGGATCCAGTGCTCGAATATTTACTGGCATGGCCGAAGACAAACAAATGCCCTCAATATTTGCTCGTGAACATCCCGTACATAATATATCACGTTTATCAATACTTATAACTTTAATATTTTGCTCTATATTGGTAATATTTTTTAATAACTGGGATAAAATCATGATTGTTGTATCTGTATTTCAGATACTCTCATGCATCGCTGTACCAATAGCTTTTAGCAAAATCAGAGCCGATAATAAACGAGAAAGTAGTTTTAGAATGCCATTTGGCTTAAGTGCAAGCTATCTAACATTTATGATTTTGAGCTATTTATTGGTGCAATGTGGAACTATGGCATTAGCACTATCTTTTATCCTCCATGTGGTGTTTTTTATTACTTACTGTAGTGTTTTTTATAAGAATTTTAATCTAAGTATAAAGGCTGCCATATCTTCATGGTCTATATTTATCTATATACTTGCTATGACTTTATTTGGATTTTTACAGGAAACTGATAAATTTAACAATATCGGTGTTCTAATTGCATTTTTTGTATTTACTAGTGTTAATTTTTACTTCTTAGTAAATCAAAAATCATATAACGAATAAGCCTTATTTTCTATAATTCCAGCCTTTATGCGGTCATCGAAGCGACGGCTGGGATCCATGCACTAGAATTATTTAGCGACATTATTTTGCGTTTTTACATTTCAAAAGGATCAATATCAATCTGGTAGCTGATATTGTGAGCGGGTTTTTTAGTTACTGATACAATTTCCATGAGATTACCAATAAATTTATGAAGCTCTATTCGGCTTTGACTACTTATTAACATTTGAGCTCGTTCGCGATTTTTTAACCTTTGCATAATAGCCGGTACTGGTGAATTTACTAAAACATGTTTATTTTTTATACTATTTGCACTATTCCAAATAGAATTTAGAAACTCTAAAACCAAACCTAACTTACTACCACTAGCTCGAAGCATGGCATAATAGGTATAAGGTGGAAGCTTTAATAATCGTCTATGACTCATAGTATAATTAATAAATCCAGAAAAATCATGTTTGAGTAGATATTGATATAGCTCGTGCTTGGGATAATTAGTCTGTAATAATACCAAGCCTTTCTTACCACCACGCCCCGCACGACCTGATACTTGAGTCAACTGTGTAAAAAGTAGTTCACTTGCTCGAAAATCATAACTATATAAGCTACTATCAATATTTAGCCCTACAACTAAGGTAAGATTATGAAAATCATGACCTTTCACCAAGATCTGTGTCCCAACTAGGATATCTATTGCTCCAGCTTTTATCTTAGTATATAATTCACTCCAAGCACTTTTAGTATTTAATACATCTTGATCAATTCTATATATTTTAGCATCTAGAAATTTTTTAGCTAAAACCTCTTCGATTTTTTGCGTACCCTGCCCTAATGCTTGCAAATGCTGACTATTACATAAAGCACATACTTTAGGCGTGCTGCAAGAAAGCCCACAGTGATGACATTTTAGCTCTTTCGTATTACTATGATAGACTAAACTAGTTGAACAATTGCTACATTTAAATACGTATCCACATTGATAGCATGTAATACTTGGAGCATAACCACGCCGATTAATAAATACTAAACTTAACTCTTTTTTATCTAAACGTTTACTAATTTCATCAAGCGCAACATCAGTTAGCCCATCATTGGTTTTATAAATATTTAGGTCAATTAGACGAATATCAGGAAGCATAGACCCTGTAACGGCACGATTTGACAATTTAAATAATTTATATTTTTCGAGTTTATAATTGTATAGTGTTTCTAATGACGGTGTTGCAGAACCAAGTACTATAGGGATTGCCTGTTTTGAAGCTCTATAGATAGCCAAATCACGAGCATGGTAACGTAGCGAATCTTGTTGTTTAAATGAGTGGTCATGCTCTTCATCAACAATGATAAGCCCCAAGTCTTTAAACGGCGTAAATACTGATAAGCGTGTGCCTATGATAACTTTTATACTACCAACTATAGCACCCAAATAACCGCGTAGCCGCTCACGGCTTGTAACATTACTAGTTAAAACATGAATACCAACATTTGGGAACCTACCCAGAAATCTCTCTAATAACTGAGGGGTTAAATTAATTTCAGGAACTAAAACTAATACCTGCCTACCTAAGTTAATAACATTTTCAATTAAAGATAAATAAACTTCTGTTTTACCAGACCCAGTAACCCCAAAAAGAATACTCGGGTAGTATTTATCTAGGTTATTGGTAATCTGATTCACCACATTTAGCTGTTCATCATTTAGAACTACAGACTCATCTTCATGATGTAATCTGGGTTTTGTCTGGCGTAATTCTTTGATATTTTGTGCTTGGCGCCACTCTTTAGGTACTGCACCAAAAACTACCATCCCAAGTGGATAATGATAATATTTGGCAGCAAAATTGATTAGATCATATGCATCATATGCTAAAACTTCGGGGAATACTTCAAGAACTGCTTTAATTTTTTGAGGATTGATAGCAACATCGATAACTTCGTTATCCCATACAAAGCCAACTATAGTTTTACGACCAAATGATACTAGAACTCTAGTACCAATAGCTAGTTTTTGGTCACAATAATAGCTAAATAATCTATCTAATGGAACATCAATAGCTATATTTAATAGATATTTGGTGGTATTTGTCATTGTGACTTAAAGATTTTTTTCATTTTTTTCTTAATGAAGTTTTGTTTTAATGAAGATAAATATTCCACAAAAACCTTACCGTCAAGATGATCAATCTCATGCTGGATACATACTGACATTAAGCCAGTGTAATCTCTAGTATAAATCATACCATCTAGATCCTGAAATTTAACACTAATATTTTCGGATCTTACAACAGGCTCATATACGCTAGGAACCGATAAGCACCCCTCTTCACCAATCACTTCACCATTTCTAGAGACAATCTCGGGATTTATAAACACTAGAAGCTTCTTTGGTTCATCACTTTTAGAAATATCGATTATAAGCAAACGCTTCTGTACATTGACTTGGGTAGCAGCAAGTCCAATACCATCATTTTGATACATGGTTTGTGCCATATCATCAACTAAACTTTTTAATTCTTTATCAAATATCTTTACTGGACGGGCTTTTAGATGCAGCCGTGGGTCAGGGAAATGAAGAATTTGTAAAAGAGCCATACCATATTACCTAAAAAATATTACAACCAAAAATAAACAAGAATATATAATAGCTAACTGAACTATTAAGAACATAATTATACCAGTTATTATATTGTGAATCAAAATGAATAAAGCATTTGAAGATAAAAATCTCTACTTATGGTTACTGTTAACCCTAACACCCAAAGTCGGTATAGCAACTATAAAAAAGCTACTCCACCACTTTGGTTCTATAGATAATATCTATAGTCAAACTCAAGCAACTCTCTCACAAATAATAAGTAGCACGGCTGCTAGCCTTATCAGCACCAAGATAAGCTCTCCTGAGGCAGACAATGCTCTAAAATGGATGGATAAACATGATAGTCATCTGATTATAAGCATTGATAGCCCCTTATACCCTTTAGAATTATCTAATATTGTTGACCCACCAAATATCCTATTTCTAAAAGGTAATGTCGAACTACTAAAACAAAATAAATTTGCTATTGTTGGCACTCGTCACCCAAGCGTTCAAGGTAGCAATAACGCACTAGTTTTTGCTAAGAATTTATCCAATAATGGCTTGGTTATTGTAAGTGGGATGGCTAATGGAATAGATAGAGCGGCTCACTTAGGAGCGCTCGAGGGCAGCTCTAGTACTATTGGCGTAATTGGAACTGGTATTGACCAGATATACCCTCTTAGTAATAAAGACCTATACCACAAGTTATTAGAACAAAATGGTTTATTAATTAGTGAATTCACGCTCCAAACACCGCCTCTGATACATAACTTCCCAAGACGTAATCGAATTATTGCTGGGTTGAGCCTTGGCTTATTAGTAGTAGAGTCAGCCCTTGATGGTGGCTCGATGGTAACTGCTAATATGGCTCTTGAAATGGGACGTGAAGTAATGGCAATACCTGGTTCAATACATAACCCATTGAGTCGTGGCTGCCATAGATTAATTAAAACTGGGGCAAAATTAATTGAAACTTCAAACGATATTTTAGAAGATTTACGCATTACACATACAACTATGGCGTATAATTCCATACCCGAACAAAATCCAATTTTAGATATAATGGGCTTTGAACCAATAACTATAGATAAGATATGTTCAGATTTAAATATTGAATTTAACGACCTATGTGCAAATTTACTTGAGCTTGAACTAAATGGTAAAATAACTAATTGTGGCGGTGGTCGTTACCAAAGACTTTTTAGATAATTTACAATAAGGAACCTAACATTTATGTTTAGTAAACTACTAATCGTTGAATCTCCAGCAAAAGCAAAAACCATTAACAAATATCTGGGGAATGATTTTAAAGTAATCGCCTCTTTTGGGCATATTCGTGATTTACCCAAAAAAAACGGATCAATTGATATCGCAAATGATTTTACTCCCAAATACCAGATTATTGCTAGAAATAAAAAACACGTTGATGAAATTATAACCCTTGCCAAAGATTGTACCCAAATTTACTTAGCAACCGATCCAGATCGCGAGGGTGAAGCTATTGCATGGCATATTGCTGAAGTTTTAAAGAGTAATAAAAAACTATCTGATAAAAAGGTTGATCGTATAACTTTTAATGAAATTACCGAAAGTGCGATTAAAAATGCTGTTAGCCACCCGCGAGAGCTCGATATTGATTTAATTGATGCTCAACAAGCAAGGCTTACTCTTGATTATCTAATCGGTTTTAATATTTCACCACTTTTATGGCGTAAAATTAGACCTGGATTGTCAGCAGGACGGGTACAGTCTCCTGCACTAAGACTTATTTGTGAACGTGAAATTGAAATAAAAGCTTTTATTCCTGAGGATTATTTTTCGGTTTTCTTAGATACACATAAAAATACTAGCAAATTACAAGCAAAACTAATCGAGCATGCCAAAAATAAAATTGAGGCTAAGACCATCAAAGTAAAAGCAGAAGCACAAGATATCTGTAATAATTTATCAAAAAACAAAACTGCAATAGTCAGTGATATTAGTAAGAAGCAAAAAAAACGTAATCCATTCCCACCTTTTATTACGTCTTCACTTCAAATTGAAGGAGCACGAAAACTTGGGTTTAATACCGATAAAACAATGAAAGTAGCTCAAACACTCTATGAAGGGGTAGATTTGGGCAATGATAGCGTTGGTTTAATTACATACATGAGAACTGATTCGGTGAATTTATCAGATACTGCTATCATTGAAATCCGTGATTATATTGAGAAAAATTATACAGCGAATTATTTACCTAGTAAAGGGGTAAAATACGTAAGTAAAGTAAAAAATGCTCAAGAAGCGCATGAGGCAATTCGCCCAACCTCTATTTTTAGAACTCCAGCTCAAATTAAAAAATTTGTGAGTGTAGAACAATATAAACTCTATGAATTAATTTGGCAAAGAACATTAGCTAGCCAACTAAACCCCGCGATAATGGATACAACTGCTATTGATTTGACAGTTGATAACGCAGTGTTTAGACTAAACGGTTTGGTTATAAACTTTGATGGATTTTTATCAGTATACCAAGAGATAGAAGAGGATGCAACTGATGATAATATCAAGTTACCCGCACTAAGTGTTGGTGAAGAATTGCCGATTGATAAAATAGATTTTACTGAACATCAAACTGAACCCAAACCGCGCTATAGCGAAGCATCATTAGTTAAGTCACTTGAAGAGCTTGGTATCGGTAGACCATCAACTTATGCTTCAATAATTTCAACGCTTAAAAAACGCGAGTACGTTTTAATGGATAAAAAGCGTTTTATCCCAACTGATACAGGCATGGTTGTCAGTCAATTTTTAACTAACCATTTAACCAAATACGTTGATTTTAAGTTTACCGCCAATCTAGAAGATACTTTGGATGATATATCTAATGGAAGCATTCAAAAACTTCCTATTTTACAAGAGTTCTGGCGCGATTTAGAGACAATTATAAAAGATAAACAAAATACGGCTAGAGCTGAATTAACTTCTGAAAAGCTTGATGAAGACTGCCCTAAATGCGGCAAACATTTGATTTCACGCTTTGGTAGATATGGTAAATTTATTGGTTGCTCTGGGTACCCAGAATGTAATTATATGCGTAAGATAACTGCAAATGGAGAAAGTGAAGAAGTATCTCAACCTGAGTTAGTTCCTGATCGTGTTTGCCCTAATGATGGTGGTGATTTAGTAGTTAGAACTGGGCGTTATGGTAAATTTATATCATGTAAAAACTATCCTAAGTGTAAATACATCGAAAATATAGATAAACCCGCAACTGAAACAGAGCCTGGTGAGACTATAATTTGCCCTGAATGCAAAACTGGACACATCGTTACTAAAAAAAATCGCTATGGCAGTTGGTTTTATGCGTGTAATAATTACCCTAAATGTAAAACTTTATTTAATCATAAACCTATAGTAGAAAAGTGTCCGAAATGTAGCTACGACTTACTGCTACATAAAAAAACCAAGACTAAAGGTGAGGAAAAAATCTGCCCTAAATGCGACTTTGTCGAAAAGCTTTAGTTAAAATACTTGACATGTGCGCAATATTTTGCTAAAATTCCCTACTTTGATTAATGGAGAGGTTACCCAAGCGGCCAACGGGTCCGGACTGTAAATCCGGCGGTTTCACCTTCGCAGGTTCGAATCCTGCCCTCTCCACCAACGCGGGAGTAGCATAGTGGTAATGCAGAAGCCTTCCAAGCTTATGACGAGGGTTCGATTCCCTTCTCTCGCTCC
>CAZJFO010000009.1:8989-41527 GCA_964545465.1 uncultured Neisseria sp. | reverse complement strand
TCTTACACGTCATCCCATCGTCTTACACGTCATCCCATCGTCTTACACGTCATCCCATCGTCTTACACGTCATCCTACTGTCTTACACGTCATCCCATCGTCTTACACGTCATCCCATCGAAGGATGGGATCCATTTCCTTTTTAGAGCATGGACCCCAAACTCCGGGTGAGTAGTATTTATGTTTGAGGCTTGTAAGATAATGTCTTATCTTAATTTAATAGTAGATAGACTAATTATTAGAAGGATAATACTAACAATCCAGAATCTAACGACTACTTGATTTTCTTTCCAACCCTTAATTTCAAAATGATGATGGATTGGTGCCATTAAAAATACTCGCTTTTTCCGTAGTTTAAATGACGTAACTTGAAGCATTACTGATATTGCCTCAAATACAAATAGTCCACCCATAATAGCAAAAGCAGCTTCTTGACGCACTATAATAGCCATAGTTCCAAGTGTTGCACCTATTGATAATGCCCCAACATCCCCCATAAACACTTCTGCAGGATAAGCATTAAACCACAAAAACCCTAATGTAGAGCCGACCAAAGCACCACAAAAAACCACTAGTTCATGACTTCCGGGGATATGCGGTAATAATAAATAGGTAGCAAATATCTTATTACCCGCGATATAAGCAAAAACTCCAATCCCCATAGTAACAGTGATTATTGGAAACGAAACCAAACCATCTAAACCATCAGTCAAGTTTACAGAGTTTGAGCTTCCAACTAGTACAAAATATGTAACTACAAAAAACCCTACGATACCAAGTGGATTTGTGATTGATTTAGAAAATGGAACTACTATTTCGGTAGTATTGGGTAATTTAATTACATACAATAAAACCACAGTAACTATTAATGCAATTGAAGTTTGCAATACCATTTTAGTGCGTGCTGGCATTCCTTTAGGATCTTTATAGACTATCTTTTTATAATCATCAACAAAGCCAATTCCACCTGTACTAATTAATACAAACAATAACAACCAAATATAAGGATTTGTTAGATCTGCAAATAGCAAGGTAGTAACAGTTACTGACAATATAATCAATACACCCCCCATAGTTGGAGTTCCAGTTTTTACCAGATGAGTTTTTGGACCATCATCCCTGACTGTTTGACCAACTTTTAGCGAAATCAACCAATTTATAACTTTCTTACCAACAAGTATTGAAAAAAACAATGAGCATAGACATGAAGATAAAGCTCGAAAAGATACATAATCAAAAACCCGAAAAGCACCAATTATATTAGTAAGCATGTGCGTTAGAAATAATAGCATTATTGTACCTATTTAATTATTTTAGAAACAAACTTAGCCAAATTCATATAATTTGACCCCTTAACCAACAAAGTAGCAGACTTTGGTAAATGCTCATAACAATATTTCACTATATCTTCTATACTACTAAAATGCATTTTAGTGCCTTTAAACATAGAATGTGATATTTTGGACTCTTCACCATAACTTAATAAGCATTCTATGCCATTTTGCGTTGCAAAATCTGCGATCTCAGCATGCGAGTCTTTAGAAAACTTACCAAGCTCTCCTAAATCAGCAAAAACGAACCAATGTGGCTTAGGTAGATCTTTTATAGATAAAATCGCCGCCTTTACAGAATCTGGATTAGCATTATAACTATCATCTATTATTAAAGCACCATTAAATGCCTCTTTTTTCTCCAAGCGCCCTTTATACCCTTTAAAATTATTTAATCCCTGTTGAATATTTTTGGTACTACAACCAAGAGCTATTGCAAGAGTTGCTGCTGTCATTGCGTTTAATTTATTATGTTCACCCAAAACTTGTAGTTCACAATTAATTTCACCAAGAGTTCCATCAAGAGTAAATTTGCTGCCAGTATTGCTATGCTTGATATAACAAAAACTTTCAGGCATACCAAAATAAACATTTGTTCCTGGATGCTTTTGCCATAACTCTTGGTATGGTGAGGTTTGGTTGATATACGCTATTCCATCATCCATTAGTCCACTAAAAATTTCACCTTTGGCTTTTGCAATATCTTCCAAATCATTAAAATTACCAGCATGTGCCAACATTATATTATTGATCGTTGCAATATTTGGTTTGGCTATACTAGATAAATATGTAAGCTCGCCACTATGATTCATGCCCATTTCTATAATTGCCACTTTATGTTTTGGTTTAATCTTAAGAAGTGTTAGAGGCATACCAAGGTGATTATTTAAGTTCCCCTGTGTTGCTAAAACATTATCAACTCCAAATTCACTTTCACAAATTGAGTTAAGCATTTCTTTAACTGTTGTCTTTCCATTACTACCAGTAATTGCTACAACAGGTAGAGAGAGGGTTTTACGATAGTTTTTGGCAAGTAATCCTAGAGCCTTTACAGTATCATCAACTAATATTAAATTGGATAGATCTTTTATGCTAGATAAGATAGATTCATAATAACTTTTATTAACTAGAGCTCCAGCCTTAAACTTAGATACGATATTAGCTACAAAATCATGCCCATCACTTTTATCACCCTTTATTGCAACCAATAGAGAATTATCTTCAATTATTCGACTATCAATTACTACGTTATTTATTGGTAGAAGTAAATCCGAACCTAAAACCAAGGTTCCTCCAGACATTAATGCTATTTCTTTTAAAGTTAAATTCATATTTACCTATCCTAATTTTTAGAAGTTAAAAATTTCTTGGCAACATCAAAATCAGAGAATGGTGATTTTTCACCATTAATTTCCTGATAAGTTTCATGCCCTTTACCTGCAATCAGGATTATATCTCCCAATTGTGCCGTTTTTATTGCGTATTCTATAGCATTAGTTCTATTGGGTATTGATATAAAATTATCACTATTTATACCAGAGGTAACTTGTTTAATAATCTCATATGGATCTTCAAAACGTGGATTATCCGAAGTTACAATAACATAATCAGCTATTGAAGTTGCAATATTACCCATAATGGGACGTTTGCTACTATCACGATTGCCTCCACAGCCAAATACACAGTATAGTTTACCGACATTTTCAACATCTCTTAAAGTATTTAGAGCATTTTGCAGCGAATCTGGAGTATGAGCAAAATCAACTACTACCAGCGGTTTACCTATAATAGATACCGTATCCATACGCCCACAAACTGGAGTTATTTTATTTAATAGCACAGAAATTTCAGCTAAAGAATAACCATCAACAATTAATGCTCCAGTAACTCCTAATAAATTATATATATTAAACCTGCCAATAACAGATACCTTAGTTGGCACAACTTCATTATTATAGTTTAGGTTAAATTTCATTCCAGATAGATCAATACTAATATCACTTGCCCTAAGAGAACCGCTATTAATACCATAATCAATTAACCGCAACTCTTTGGCTTTTAATTCATCAAATAATCGTTTACCATATTCATCATCCGTATTAATAATTGCATTCGTCAAATCATGCCAAAAAAATAAATCACGTTTTGCCCGATAGTAACTCTCCATATCATGATGATAATCAAGATGATCTAATGTAAGATTAGTAAATATTGCTGTAGTATATTTGATACCATTAACTCTGCCTTGATCGAGTGAATGAGACGAGACCTCCATTGTTAATACATCAATATTTTTTTTATTAAAATCAGAAATTAATTGCTGTAGCGTTAGTGGGTCAGGAGTTGTTACATTATTGTAGGTTGTATCTGGATAAATTCCTGCACCAGTAGTGCCTATTATTCCAACTTTCTTATCATTTAAAGTATATACTTGTGAAAGCCACGTAGTAATAGATGTTTTACCATTAGTACCAGTTACACCAATTGCTTTTGCTAGATGATTATTATGCTTTATGCTAGCTAAGAGTCCCACATAATGTTTTAGATTATCAACCCCAAAATTTGATACTGGGTAATTAAAGTCAATGCCTTTTTCCCACAGGATAAATTTAGCCCCTTTTTTGATAGCATCTTCGATAAAATCTCGCCCATCCAATTTTACCCCAGAATATGCGCAAAAAATACTATTAATGTTAATCAGTCTACTATCAAACTCTAAGTCACAAGTATAAAGTAAAGAACCCAGTTCTTTAATTAACTGGGTTAGTGTAATTTGACTAATTTGACTATTTTTACTAAACATATTATATTCCTATAGCATGTTGCTTCGGCTACTAAACTGTTGCGTAGTATATTGCAACCGAAGCAAAATCTAGAAGTTTCCATTTTATTGGCGGTCTGGATGTACACCTAAAATATGTAACGTTGGCCCTGCTATTTGGCTAAACACAGGGGCTGCAACAGCAGCACCATAATACGATGTTTTGGGAGAATCAACCATCACCGCAACTATAATTTTAGGTTGAACCGCTGGAGCAAAACCCACAAATGAAGCTATGTGATCATGATTACTGTAATGTCCATTAATAATCTTTTGAGCTGTGCCTGTCTTACCACCAGTTGTATAATCAGCTAACTGAGCATTTTTACCAGTACCTATTACGGTATTTTTTGCTAGTATATCTCGAACTAAATCAGCGGTGTAAGGTTTAATCACTTGTTCACATTGTAACTTCTTACCAGAGTTTTTATAAAAACTAACAGGCAAAACACATCCTTCATTAGTAAACTCAGTATAAGCATGAGCCATTTGTAATAAACTTACTGAAATACCATAACCAAATGAATTTAGTGCTTGATCAATAGGGTGCCATTTTTTCCAGTTTAATAAAAGACCATTTGTCTCTCCTGGAAATCCAGTATTTAGTTTTCCGCCCAAACCAACTCTACGATAATAATTATACAAAACTTCAGATTTGTATTTAAGCGCTATTTTTGAAGTGCCAATATCTGATGAGCGAATTAATACATCTTCTACACTTAATTGCGGGAATGGTTCGTCATCTTTAATTAATTTTGGCCCAACTGAATATGGATGGGTATTTATAATTGTTTGTCGAGTAACCACTTTATCATCCAAAGCTTTAGCTATAACTATTGGTTTCATAATAGACCCTGGGTCATACACATTAGTGATAGCACGATTTTTCAGCATATCGGAACTAACCCCATTACGATTATTCGGGTTATATGTAGGATAATTAACCATCGATAGCACTTCGCCAGTTTTAGCATCAAGTACAACAGCTGACCCCGCCTTAGCATGCACTTTTTCTACTTGTGTTTTAACTGCATCATATGCTATATATTGAATTCTATTATCAATTGATAGACTCACTGTTTGTCCATCTTGTGCAACTTTAATATTTCCTAAATCTTCAACAACATTACCTTGTCTATCACGAATAATCTGATGAGAACCATCAGTACCAGTTAATTCATTATTTTTAGCATATTCAATACCATCAATCCCATGATCATCTACATTATTAAACCCAACCACATGAGCCGTTACTTCTCCATTTGGATAATAACGTTTAAACTCTTGAATACTATAGATACCATCAATATTTAGAGCTTTGATCTTATTTGCTTGTTCAGGACTAACCTCACGTTTTACGTATACAAAAGTTTTATTTTTTTGATTTAACTTTGAGTTTAGATCATTTACTCCCATACGTAAAATTGTAGCTATTTCTTTTAATTGTGAAGTAGATAGATTATCTAATTCTGTAGGATCAACCCAAATTGAATCAACTGGAGTACTAACTGCTAATGGGCCACCATTCCTATCTACAATAGTACCTCGCATCGCAATAACTTTCACTATCCGCTCAATTCGTGAGCTCATTTGTTTTGCTAAAAATATGGTATTAAATGTATTCATATAAACCAAGCGAAATATAATTAAACTAGTTAATATTAGAGCTATGAAGTTTACCACTTTAATTCTAGCAAAAGCTGTATCCGCTACATTAACGGAATTACTACTGCTTGAAAAACCAACGCTAGATCTAGCGTAAAGTTTTTGAATATCAGTATTTGCTATCATCATTTGACCCCTATTATATGTGTTTTATCTGCTTGCACCAAACCAAGTTTATGTACTGCAAAATCCTGTAATACTAGATTAGATGAAAAAGTCCCTTCCTCAAGCTCTAACTTTGTATATTCCTTATCGTAAAAACTCGCTTGATTCTTAAGTGCTGCTAATCTAGCTGAATCAATACGTGATTGAAATCTTTTGTTTACTAATGTAAAAGCAGTAAATATAACCACTAGTAACAATAATAAATTAATAATTCTAATCATAAAAATTATATCTTTTCCAAACATCGCAAAACCGCACTTCGACTGCGATTATTTTGCTCTGTTTCATATAAGCCTGCTTTTACTTTTTTTGCTATAACCCGAAACCCAGGAGCATCAACTTGCTTGTTGATCCATTTTGGAAGCCTCTCCTCTACTGAGAGTTTATTAAACTTAGTTTTAACTATTCTATCTTCTAGAGAGTGAAAACTAATTACAACTACTCTTCCAAGAGTATTTAGATATTTTGGTATCGTATCTAAAATAAGCTCCAAATCTCCAAGTTCATTATTAATAAAAATCCGTATTGCCTGAAAAGACCTTGTTGCAGGATGTTGATTTTTTTCTATAAATGGCATCCCATTACTAATTACCTTAGCAAGCTTGGTCGTAGTTGTTATTGCCTCTTCACTTCTAGAGTTTATTATGTTTTTAGCAATTTTTCGTGAAAACTTCTCCTCACCATAACGCCATAAAACATCAGCTAAAGTAATTTCATCAACCTGATTAATCCATTCATAAGCACTTTGACCTTTAGTGTTATCCATTCTCATATCGAGAAAAGCTTCATATCTATGACTAAATCCACGCTCTTTTGTATCTAATTGTGGACTTGAAACACCCAAATCTAATAAAACCCCATCAACTTTATCAACGATATATTTGTCAACATTCGCAAAACTATCATGTATTAATGTCAATCTACTATCAATTATGCTTTCTTGCCCATAATTAATGGCATCTATATCTTTATCAAAAGCTACTACACGACCATTAGTATCTAATCTTGATAAAATCTCTTTAGTATGACCACCTCTTCCAAAGGTTCCATCAATATAAAACCCATTAGGTTTAATATTTAATAAATCAACTGACTCGCGGAGCAAAACTGGGTAATGTAGCATTTCTATAACCAACCATTTTAAAATCAAAGCCCATTTAATAACCCTGCTAATTCATCTTGTGATACTTGCAAAGCTTTTTCAGTTTCTACTTGCCAATTAGCGGCATCCCACAATTCAAAACGATTACCCAGACCAACCAAAACCACATCTTTTTCTAAATATGCCAATTTTTTTAATCCTGATGGCAATAAAATACGCCCCGCCTTATCTATCTCAATAGTTTCAGCATAACCAAGCACCAGGCGTTGATAACTTTTAACAAGTGGATGTGATCCTGTAGATAAATTTTGAATCTTTTCACGTACTGTTGTCCAAGTTTGTTCAGGATATAAAAGTAAACATTGAGGAGACTCTAACGTAATAGTCAGATGGTTAGCATGCACACCTGCTAACACGTCGCGGTAGCGCGCCGGTATAGCAATCCGATTCTTCGGATCAAGGTTTAGATGTGTAACCCCACCAAACATTTATACTTCCCCCACAATACAACACTTTTTACCATAATACCCCACTTTAACATAAAAAATGGCAAATGTCAACTATTTTATAACTTGCAGTTTATTGGTTTATTGCTATGAGTTGTTGCAGGAGATATTTTAGCAAGCATTAGAAACGATAACACTAGTCGTGTGGGACATTTTTGAATAAATTTTGATTGTTTTTATTTTGAAATACATTAAATTTTATTAAGGTTTGACTTTTGATACTAGCGGCATGGGCTAATTAATGTGATTTATTGCCCATCTAGTGACTTGTAAGTAATTCTAAAGCAATTTATTTCAGAATTTACTACAATATTTTTACTAATTCATCTAATATGATTTTATGATTTTGCGTATTGCTTTTAGCAAGGTTGTTAAACATTCTCTAGCTTCCATGAAATAGTTGGTAATACTTTTGCTTTTAATGCATAAAGCAATTCCCATTCAGAAATTCCATTGGTAATAGAAATTAAAGCATTACTGATGGCTAATTTTTATACAACCTTTAAAAAATAAACTATAATTGGGGAACTGCTCGCCTTCTCCATGAATAAATCTTTGATCTTCTTTAGCTAACAATGCAGCACTATTGACGCTATCGTAACTTTCTGGCTTAGTATGATAATAAGAAAATCTCGTACCTATGGTAACCTCATGTAGCGATTTTACATGACATTTATCCGCCAAGATAGCCCTCCTACAGCTTTCAGTAATTCTTCTGATTTCATCAAGTCGTGCAATTTGACTTTTGTTTTTAGATGATTCAAGTTCACCATGCTTTGCAATAGGATGATTAATTGAATGAAAAATTGGAAACTTACTACATCTGTCAAATTTCGCAGCCTCCATAATAATTGGAGTATATTTATGTTTTGCTGGTTTATTATACAAATTTGCATAAGCATTAACAATCAAACTAACTGGTGCTGAGTCATCATTAGTTGCTGGTTTAAAACCATATGAAACTCCACCTGCTAATCGAAATAGTTTTTTGGCTGTATCAATTGACTGCATTGAGTAGTATTTAGAAAATTGTTTGTTAAATTCAATTTCGTGAAACGTGCTATCCCAAATATCCGCCACCTTATGCCAAATAGTATATGAAGCTCTATGTATATGTGTTAAGCGTTTCACTATAGCAGCCCATTCATCACTTTTTAATTTATTAATCCAAGCCCTAGAAAAAAATATTACTTCACAACGCCATGGGGATGCAGCTTTATAAGCAATATCTTTAAATAATGCCCAATGATCTTGTGGTATAGCTGGAGCAGCAACTGTTGTTCCATAATACGCCTGAATCCTATTATGATATATTTGATCACTAATTTTGTTTAACATAAACAATGAGCGACTTCCTGCATTTAAGTCAAAGGCTAATGCTGTAGTTGATGTATTATTTGCATCATCAATCGCCCGAGGAATGCCAAACATCTGTCCAGAAGATATGATAGAATTCGTTTGTACACCACCATCTCCCATCAAATAAGTTTCAACATTCTTATAGATTACTAACCCAAGAGGTTCTTCATTTACACTATAACCAAGAGCCTCTTGTAAAGCATCTGGCAATTGTGGGTCATTAAATGATATACTACCTCCATCGCTCAATGGCAGATAACATACCCCATTATTGATTATTTGCCCCCCAAAATGATAACTTGCCTTATAGAATTTATAATTTTCACCACAATCTAACATATTCATCGTTTTGGCTAAATCTGGATTAGTTTTGGCAATTACATCTACAGATTTACCGTAGTCAAACTCTTCCACTGCAATGATTCTACCATCTTTAGTTTTTAACATTTCTTGTCTCCATTGTATAATTTATTTTTTAAAGTTTATCTAGATTTTTAAGAACATGGCCATCGATCTTCCTAGCAATCTTCAAATATACTGGAGCTCGTCCACCTGGGGATTCACCAGTTAAAACTATTAAGTTAGTAAATCCCATACCATAAAGCTCATGTGCCATATCATATCCAGTTATATTATATTGTGAACCATTAGAGGACTCATAATAAGTATCTAAAATTATTTTTGTGTCTAACGAGTATTGCAAAACTCCCTCCATAAAGCTAATTGGGTCATAATATTTATCTACTTTTAGGTGACTATAATAGCGATTAACTATATCATCAATATACCATTTTTGATCTTCTACCCATACCATATCAACTTTTTTACTGGCAAAAGGAATTTGTTTATCTAGTTTAATTTTTACATTTGACACGAACTCTTTAGGTAAGATACTAATACTTGCTTTAATAGCCTCTAATTGCTTATCTTCATTTAATGAATAGCTAGTAACCAAAACTGAACGTGACATTTGGGTTTGCAATATTACCTCAAAGCCATTAATACCTTGCTCTAAAAGCTCAAGGTCAGTCAATAAAAATACATCTTTTTTTTGTTCAGGTGTTAAACTATTAACATACAAAATTACATCGTTACCTTCATAGAAATGCTTGATTTTGAGCGTTGGGTTTTTTTTAACAACATCTTCAAAACGCCTATCCCAAGAACCATGAATTGACTCATCATCATCTAAGATGATAACTGTATCATTAACTCTTAAGTTTATTTCTTTGGCTAACCAATTTGGTGTTTCAACTATTGGAAATCGAATAGTTATTCGTGTTCCATACATTGATGCATGAACTTTAAAAGTTCCATCACCTGATAGTATTGCATCTCGTATCTGAGTTAGCCCTACCCCATGCCCCTCTTTTTTTCCTTCGGTAACAGCTATTCCTTGGTTAAACTTCTCTATAATGTGTAATGGCATACCCAAACCATTATCCTGAACTGTAATTACTACATTAGATGCATGCACACCCACATGGATAGCAACTTTACCACTATCACTTGCTTTAAGAGCATCAACTGCATTATTAACCAAATTAGATAACATACGTTTAAAAATACCTTGATTATGCTTTATGAAAATAAAATTAGCATCTTCATCAATATCAACTTCAAAAAAAACATTACTATTTCTATGCTCTTCTCTTTTTTCATTTATTATTTGTAACAAAGCAAGGGATACCAAAAGGTTTCCATTTTCAGCATCAAGCGATTCATCATTATAACGCCCGAGTAATCTTTGAGATATCCCTGAAATTCGCATTGCAGCATGTCTTAGCGTTACTCTGTCAGCTTCTGGAACATTATTACTTAGTCTACTCACAATAACATTAATACTCGTTATTGGAGAGGTAATATCATGAATCACTTGCTTAACAATTGTTCTGAATTTATCGTGCTGTATTTTAGCGATTTGTTCAAATTTTTTAAGCTCTGTAACATCTATAGAAAATCCAAATAAGCCTATCACATTACCCTCACTATCTCTTATTGGATGTTTTTGAGATAAATAGGTTTTTTCACCATTTGGTGTTTTAATTACGGCTTCGCTTAACAGTCCTTTACCATTTTCCATAATATCATTATCATCAATATCAATTAATCGTGCAGTTTCTTGATCTTCAAGAATTTCATAAATATTTTTACCAATAAAATCCTTAGGTGTTTCAAAACCAAATTCTTTGGCTTGATTAGTACTGCCTCCCAAATATACTCCAGATCTATCTTTCCAAAATGCAAATGGCATTTCGTTAAATAACAAGTCCATCATTTCAAAATAACTATCTAAGTTTATCCCCATAAAAACATTCACCTTTCAATTGTAATGAGTTATAATCCGTCAGATACTAAAAAGTATGCTCTACATTTTCATAATATTTATCTCAAAATGTGATACCACAAGAAATATCCAATAAATTTTGGACTTTACTCAATTTCTCCATAAGTAGTATAAATTTGATAAATTCATGTTCTATGTATAGTAAACGGTGTTTTATCATCATATGTTTTAGACGTTTGTTTTGATTATTTTGACGTATACAACACTACATAAAGAATACACACCAGAATTTACTTTTTTACTTTAATATCTTGATAGAGATTGTAGCATCCCTAACAAACATTAGCAACATACTATAGCCTATTGTCTTAGGGGGTAAAATTTAGGTAAAAGATAACCAGATTATCCAAACACTCCTAATTGGAGCTTATTTGGTATTTAATTTAGAAAGTTTATGGATGTTTATTTGATGATTTAGATTAGATTAAACTCCACCCATAAACGTTTTAACGAAACCGTGTATGGTGTTTTTAGTTCTTGAGCAAATAAAGATACGCGTAATTCTTCTATTTTATATCTAAAGTCATATATCTCGCGACTAACTATTTTATTTGCTTGTTCAAGCTTATCTACATAGTCATACCATGAGTCATAAAGCTTGTTTATATCCTTACTAATTGTTCTATCTCTTAATTTATCATTAGAGTATTTATCAATACGTCTTAAAATAGCTTCTAAATATCTTGGAAAATGTTCCAATTGATTAAATCTAGTATAGCGTAAAAACCCACTGTAAACTAAGTTATCAAGCTGTTCTTCAATTTCTTCACTTAAGTCATGCTTATCCAGTTTTAGGCGTATTTCATGATAGTTATTTGCTATAACAAATAACACTTTGGCAAATATAGCGGTATTTTGAATAATAGTTTTACTTGCTAATTTAATTAGCTTTTCAAAATCAGCATTATTTCTTGGTATATTCGTTAAATCAACTGACATTCGTAAAATAAAATTAATACTATCAGTTAATAACTTTTCACTATTATCAATATTTTTAAGATACATTGCTATTTGAGTAAAATTAGAAAAGCGCTTTTGTTCTAGATATTTGATTTGTGGAGATAGATTATTTTTAATAAGTTGCAATAAGCCAATACGTGTGTGTGTATTAGCTTTAACTAAATCAGGTATTACTACCAAATCAACATTACCCCCATCTAATTTAAGGCTTAAATAACCTAAGGATTTACTAACGGGATGAAGAAGTTCCTCCATTTTATCAATCCATATAGTTATATTTCTTCGATTATAATCGCTTGCATAAATATCAATTAGTTTATCTAACTCAGGAACTAACTCTTGTTTTAAAATTTCAAGGCTATCTCCCACAAGAAGTGGTTTATTTTTATCAACTATTTGAAAATGAAATACTAAGTGCCGCGGTAACTTGATTGCTTCAATCTCTGATATTTTTATATCTACGTTGTAATTAATATTCAAATACTCTACAAAATCCGCATTAAAATTTTTATAAGGTGAATTTTGAAGAAAATTAGTAGTAAAATCATTACCTTTATTAATTCGGATACGAAGTGCCTTAGGAAGCATTTTAATTACAAAAGTAACTTTATCCCTAATTAATCCCGGAACTAAATAAGTAAAAGCCTCATCCTCAATTTGAAATAGTCTATCTATGAATATAGTTGCAGTAACTCCATCGTCTAGGCTATCGGTATTAAACACATACTGTAGCTTTAGTTTATTATTATTAACCATCATATAATCAGGATATAAAGTCAGATGGCTATCATCGGTAATTAATTTTTTAACTAACTCATCTTTATTAATAAATAACTTTAACTCATTGGTTTTGCACCATACATCAAAAGAACGAATGTCACAAATATCATCAGGGATAAATTGATTATAAAAATCAAAAAGCTCATCTTCAATAACAATAAATGACAAACGAAGTTTATCTTCCAACTCCTCCAAGCTCTCAATTACATCTTGATTATTATTAATAAACTTATAAGTCTTTCCTAATTCATTTAATACAATACCTTGTTTGATAAAAATTTCTCGAGCTAAACCGCTGTTTATTTTAGAAAAAGCTACTTTTTTCTTAGCTATTGTAAGACCGCCAAAGATAACATGTTCATATGCGACAACTTCACCGCGTTTTTTATCCCACGTTTCATTGTAATAATTATATTTTACTAGATGCGTAGTAATAGGTAGCAACCACTGCGATTCTATATAAGCATTTGTTCTTGCGTAAAGTTTTGTTGTTTGACTAAGGTTTGACGACACTATCCATTTAGGTTTAGTTATCTGGCTTGATGGATGAACAATTATTTTTTTACCATTAGTACCAATATAAAAATCTTCCACCAGATCTTTTTGGGCAATATTATTTAAAAACCCACAAATAAAAGCTTGGTGTAAGCGTTGATAGCTTTCATCAGTATCTACATTAAGAGCTTTGCTATAACTATAACCTAAATTTCCCATGACATCTTTTAATTGATTATGTAATTCAGACCATTCACGCATACGTGGATATGATAAAAACTGAGAATAACATTTTTCAATAAGTTTTTTGGTAGATTTTTTATTTTCTAATTCCTCATGATACCAGTTCCATAAATTTAATATAACTATAAAATCTGATTTTTTATTAGCCCATATTTGATGACGTTCACGAGCTATTTGTTGGTGAATAAGAGGCACTTCACGCGGATCACTTATTGATAAAAAAGATACTATTATCAAAACCTCTGCTAGACAATTAAACTCTCTAGCTCCTGATAATAATATTTTAGCCAAATTCACATCAATCGGTATTTTGACTAACAAACTCCCGATATCAGTAATTTGATTATTATCATCTAATGCTCTTAATTGAAATAATGTTTTAAAACCATCATTATAGGCAGTATTTTGCGGTAGATCCAGAAATGGATATATCATTGGGTCACCCAGTTTTAGCCCAATTAGCCGTAGTATTACATTAGCTAAATTACTTCTGATAATCTCAGGATCGCTATATTCTGGACGTAAGTTAAACTCTTCTTCACTAAATAAGCGTATACACATACCATGATTAGTACGCCCTGCTCTACCTGATCTTTGCTTACTACTAGCTTTTGATACTGGCTCAACCTGTAACTGTTCTACCCTATTTCTAACATTGTAACGCTTAACTCGGGCTAACCCACTATCAATTACAAATCTAACTCCAGGAATAGTCAAAGAGGTTTCAGCTACATTAGTTGTTACGATAATTTTTTGTTTGCCATTTTCCCTAAAAACCAAGTTTTGTTCCACCTCATTTTGACGTGAAAATAATGCTAGAATTTCATTACGGCGTAAATTAGTTTTTCCTAAATAGCTGATACAGTCTTTAATCTCACGTTCCCCAGGTAGGAATACAAGTACATGTCCGCTATCAAGAGCATAACAACTCTCTATTGCTTGATAAATAGTAGCATTTAAATTATTTTCTTGCCCCAGTTCTTGATAAATAATATCGACTGGATAAGTTTTACCCTCAACATTAATAACTGGTGCATTATTAAAATACTTAGATAATTTTTGATTATCAATAGTTGCTGAAGTAATGATTATTTTTAAATCTGGACGTTTATTCAAAATGGTTTTTAGATAACCTAAAATAAAGTCTATATTAAGGCTTCGTTCATGAGCTTCATCAATAATTATTGCTTTATATTTTGACAGCAGCCGATCAGTACTAATTTCCTGTAATAAAATCCCATCAGTCATTAGTTTTATTGCTGTATGACCATAAGTTTTATCATGAAAACGTACTTTATAGCCAACAATATCAAGGGTATAATTTGATTGATCACTGATATTATTAGCTTCACGGATTTCTTGATTAATTCGATGAGCGATGGTGCGAGCTGCTACTTTACGCGGCTGAGTATGAGCTATCATACCATCTTTACTATACCCCATCTCGTACAGTAGTTTTGGCAATTGTGTGGTTTTACCAGAACCAGTTTCACCACACACAATAACTACAGAATTTTTACTAATTAATTGGCGAATAGAGTTAATCTCACGACTAACAGGTAATTCCTCAGGGTAAGTTATTTTAAGATAGTCTATGATATTATTCCAAAGAATGAGTAGAAAACATAATTATACCATAGCTCCTTTATAATCAATTATTTGTAATCATTCGCCTGCCAACTTCCATATAATGGATTAGGAAAAATAAAGTATCCATTACCAAACACACCAAAAGCTTTATCATTCGGAGATAATGCATAAACTTTGGCTTGTTTGAATTTTGGAAAGTCTTGGATATTATCTCCAAAATACGCTACAACCTGATGAGATGGTAATTTATTAGACCATACCATTTGTTTTGCGTCATAATTCCCCGACTGTATAGCTTGGAACCGTGGGTTTTTATCAAATGGGGTTTTCGAATCTTGTTGATTAGCTAAAACAACTTGATCAAAACATATCCCTTCATGTTTTAGATTTGCTATTGTGGCATCTAATACATTACCTGTTGCATCTTTATAAGAACCATCTCGGTTAGATACTAAACTTACGTAGCCACCATGCTTCTTGACACTACACGTAAAAGCTACCGCTCCTGGTAATGCAACTGATTTGCTTGGAATAACTACATAATGACTAAAATTATCTTCAGAAGCAGTAGCGGTTAAACTGTTACATTTATTATAGTACCAGAAGTTATCCAAAACAGTTTCATCAATATCAAGCACTACCCCCCATGTTTTAGGTTCTGGGTCATTTTCACTAATCCAATTACTGATATATTTAGCCCCAAACCCAAAAGTCTGGTTATATGAGGCTCTTTGTTCAGCAGAACCACGGTACCATTTTAATGCCTGTTTAACTTCAGAATTAGCCGAATTGGCACAATCATTTGCATATACATTGGTAATCCCAATTAATCCCATAACTAATACTATTTTTTTCATTTTATCTCCTTGTTATAAAAAATACGAGTAATATTATCATACTATTATGCTCTTTAATACAATAAAAACTTAGTGCTAAATTTAGCGTTTGAACAGGTAAATATATTGCCCATATCCAGCTTTTAGCATCTGGCTTTCAGGAATAAAACGCATTGAAGCTGAATTCATACAGTACCTTAGCCCTGTTGGTTTAGGACCATCATCAAAAACATGCCCTAAATGAGAATTAGCATAGCGTGAACGAACTTCTACTCTATCCATAAACATACTATTGTCAGTTTTAGTGACAATATATTTCTTATCAATTGGTTTACTAAAGCTAGGCCACCCAGTACCCGAATCAAATTTATCGGTAGAGCTAAATAATGGCTCCCCCGAAACTATATCTACATAAATACCTCTGGCTTCATTATTCCAATACGCATTATTAAAAGGCAGCTCAGTACCAGCTTTTTGCGTAACAGAAAGCTCAATTGGGGTTAAATGTTTCAATTTTGCAGCTTTATCAAATTTGGTGTATAAATCGGTATCAGCGTTAGTTATAGTAAATAGATTAACTAATATGGCACTCATAATTATCTTTGAATTAATTTTTGTTTTCATTAATTGCTACTCCAAACAGTCAGTGGTGTTTTATGATGGGCTTAAATGCCCTTTTAATATTCCTAAAAAATAAACTAAAGATAGGATCATTGTAATACAAACACTTGTAGGAAGATTAAGATAATATGCTATATACAAAGCAATTATTATTGTTAGATTCGCAACTATAACGCTAATAAAAATAATCTTATAGATACTATCTCCCCACTGCATTGCTATTGCTCCTGGAATTATTAGCATTACAAATACTAATAATGCTCCCACAATTTGACACGCCATTGAAACTGTCAGCGCTAAAATTATAAAAAACAATACAGCTATAGATTTGACAGCTACATTTTTGGACTTAGCAACAACAGGATCAATTGATGCAAAAATCAAAGTACGGGCAATAGCTGCTAAAGTAAGTATAATTATTATAGCAAGAACTAATAAAATATAAATCTGCTGGGTTGATACTGCAAGTAAATTACCAAATAAGATACTCATTACACTTCCTGCATAGTTATTCTGAAATAAAAACAGGAAATAAGCTCCAAGCCCAAGAACAAATGTTAGTACTACACCAACGGCAAGATCATTTTTTTTAACCTTATCACCCATTAGCCCCATGATAATTGCACAGACTATATTTAATAATAACTGCCCAGTTATGGCAGAAATACCAACCAAAGCAGCTCCTGCAGCACCAGTTATACTCATATGCCCTAGTGCATGTGCGGCAAAAGCACTACGCCTTAAAACCACAAAAACGCTAACTATACCACAAACTGTCGCAATAATAAGCCCAGCATATAAAGCATGCTGCATAAAATCATATCCCCACATAGGTATCCTTTGCTGCACAAGGTAATTCAACACATGAATGTACGATTTTATCTTTAAAATGAATAAATCCATCCAAATGTGAAGCTATTTCGTGCATATCATGCGATATTATTAAAAGCCCAAGACTTTTATGATTATGAATCTCTTTTAGGGCCTCAATAAAATGTTGTTTAGCACTAGGATCTAAATCAGCTAATGGCTCATCAAGAAGTAATAATTGCGGATCATTAATCAAGGCTTGAGCTAGAAATATTCGTTTTTTTTGACCACCTGATAAGGTATTAAATGGTTGCTGTTGATATTTGGTAGCACCTACTAACTCCAATAACTCAAGAGCTCGATTATGAAGCTTACGATTTAGTAATGGCAATCCAAACGCGGCTCCGTGGTAACTACTTTTAATTAGAGTTAAGCCACTCATTAGATCACTTAGATTGATTTCACGTTCTTGAGGTATATAGGAAATGAGATTATTAACTTGTCCAATTTTTTGGTCAAAAACATTGATACTACCAGATATTGGCTTGATGACTCCAAGAATAGTTTTCATAAAAGTAGACTTACCTATTCCATTCTCACCAATTATCCCCATCCATTTGTTATCAGCGACTTTAAGGCTAAAAGGCTCTACCAGTGATTCATGGTACCCAAGTACCAAATTTTTACACTCTATCATTTGCTAAACTTTAATTTCCATTCTAATATACGTGAGTTATAGATGCATTAGCCTAGTATTATACTATAGTAAATAATATTTCGCTGAATTCTAAATTTTTGAAGATGGTAGATAATCGCATACTACTTGATAGGTTTAATATCAGACCTAATAGTTATAGCTCGTTAGCAAGTTTAGTAATGGTATAATGCTAAAATGATATAATTGACCTGACTTTGTGTTATAGCTCGTTAGCAAGTTTAGTAATGGTATAATTGATATTCAAGCACAAGTTGATAATGCAAAGTTATAGCTCGTTAGCAAGTTTAGTAATGGTATAATAACTCTAACACGGGAATGATAGGAAGCCCTGTTATAGCTCGTTAGCAAGTTTAGTAATGGTATAATCTGTAGATTGTTGAGTATGGTCTCTTTAGGGTTATAGCTCGTTAGCAAGTTTAGTAATGGTATAATTTTATTATTCTATTATACACTATTCCAGTAGTTATAGCTCGTTAGCAAGTTTAGTAATGGTATAATCTTATCACTGATTATGTAGTACCAGGATCTGTTATAGCTCGTTAGCAAGTTTAGTAATGGTATAATAATGCCATTGTAGCAATGGCTTTAATATTTGTTATAGCTCGTTAGCAAGTTTAGTAATGGTATAATACATGTAATTTAACAAACTGTTTTATCAAGCAAAAATATGATTATGTTAAAATAAAACCGTTAAAAATTAAAATAAATTTGATTTTTATATTATTTTTTATTACAATAACTCCATACCATTACTAAACTTGCTAGTTTGCTATAATAAGACGATCGAAAGATTTAAAAAAGTCGTAGAGCTGACATCTCTAACTGTCAATTTACTTTCTAAAAAAGCATTAATTGTTTATTGCTTTTAGTTATTTTTTCTTGGACTGTTGGCTTACCAACTAAAAAATACATTTCGCTGTATTGTTTTTCGGTTACTTTCATTACCCTAACATTACCATATGGTGGTGCGTTGTCATTTAGTCGTTTTATAAACTTATTTACACTATCATGCCCGTTACATAGTCTACAATATACAGAATACTGCAACATATCATAACCATCCTTAACAATAAAGCTATGAAATAATTGATAATTCCTACGAAAATCAGGCGTAGAAACAGGTAAATCATAAAATACTATTATTCTCATCCATCTTATATTCGAAAACATTATTTTTGGCTAATTAATATTACTGCGTTCTAATTTAATGGGCAAACTAGGTAATAGCAGTGCTTCATAACTATTGGTATTAATACAAGTAATAAAACTCTTTAACATTACATCTATAGCGTTTATAACTGTAGTATTTTTCCCATCAATAACTATAATAAAATTAATACAGTCAATAAGTTTAAACTTATTAGCTTTATTTAAATTGATATCTATGTTTTCAAAAATCATACTCCAAACATACCAATCCACAAACGCCCTAAATGGTTCAATAAAATCATCAGCCAAATTAAAGGCATTCATTTGATTATCATGACAGATACCCAATGTTGGTAGCAATCCATATCCAACTATAGTTCTAATGATAATACTACGAATTATTGTATATGCATAATTTAATAATGAATTAATATTTTGAATAATAGCATCATCTGAGTATTTGAATTTATCTAGTCTAGTAAACTCACTCCCAAACAAAGCAGGGAAATAGATTCTACTTGCTTGTGCTTCTCTATTTTCTTTATCTCCTGAACTAATCTTAGATGCTAAATTAAGTAACTTATTACTAATATCATTGACACTGGAGTTTATTTTTTCTAAAACAACTGCTTGATTGACAATCTTCTGCTTTATAATAGCCTGCCAAACACGTTTTTTAAAAGCTTGGCTTAAATTAATTTGTTTTTGTAATACTAAATTTTGTCGTGAATGTGGTAAATAACTGTGAAATATTCCATCTGGCAAATGCTTCTCATCACAAGATATTAATACTATATTATTTGTTGCACATCCAGATAACAAGTTAGCTGATAAACTAATTTGATAATGATTAAGTACTATACAAGCAATATCTTCAAGTGGAACAGTGTAGGCATCATCGCCCTGTGTAATGTGTAACTGCAATTTACTTATTTGTAAATAACTTGGATTAGAAATAACAACTGTTCTGTAGCTCATAAATTATATTACCTACAATGATTTTTTATTAAACCCTAACCTAGTTTCTTGTTTTACTTGACTGTAATTACCCAAAACATCCACCTGATATTTCTCTAAAACAGTATTAAGCTTTATACCAATTCCACTTATTTCATTAGAGCCATCATGTAACAAAATAGATAACGCACCATTAGCTCGATGACAGCCACTATAATAGCCAAAATAAGCCGCTTTTTTAGTAACTATCTTCACCAAATCCTTGGCAAATAAACTAAATCTAAACTTATAACTATCATCAATCCGCTCCCACTCTGACTCTTGCTTACTAGCAAGAATTGCCCTATCAGGCAACTTATCCTTAACTACATCAGCTTGATATATAGGAACAATATAATTTTTCCCCTCTTTTGTAAAGATATCAATTCTAACCATACCGCCGTTATCAGCAATTCCTTTATTAACTCTAACTCCTGTATTTTGTGGTTGAATAACCTTAACTGACTTTATCTGCACTTCACTTGAAGTACCATCTTTTTTGGGTGCAAATATAGGAGTAGCAAAAGCTTTTTTACAATCGTTACCATGCTCTTCTAATCTTTGTTTGAGCAAATTATAAATTCTAGGATTATGCTGTTTATATGTTGGACATAAAGTAGGAATTTCATCATTCTTATCAATCTTAATTCCACTATCAATAAGGCTTGAGTTAATTGTTGAAAATGGCTTTCCAGCATTGTAGTTAGAAACTGGCTTATCTACATATTTCAAGGATCTTATGGTTTCTTTATGCACACTACCAGAAATGCCACGTTTTGGCATTCTTGATACAAATACCTCTTTTAATCTCTGTTTAACCTCATCTCTAAAGTTTAAATTAGGCATAGGGAATCGATCAAAAACTTCACCACTTTCAGGATCAGTGTAGGTAGCATTTTGTTGTCTACCATAATCCTTTGCTCGCATAAATTGCATAATTTTTTGCTCCATATTTGTTGTAAAGGCTGCAATCACACAGGCATCTTGTGCGTGATGCAAATCACTTTCTTCACGCTTTTTAACTAATCCCCAATGGTTACGAATAAATGCAGTTGCCTGACCTGTCAGTGTTCTTACTGGTTTTTTATTGGTTTTATCAGCGAATAATAAATAATCTTTAAGATAATTTAAACAAAATCTTGAAATATAACGTGTATCATTCAAATTGCGATCGATAAAACCTTCTTGATTAAATGTTTTTAGCTTGAGGTTTTGGTGCTTCTTATCACTAAATCCTGACTGCCTACCATGCTTATGGAGTGAGTCACAATGCTCTTCAAACCAATGCCATTTCTCTTGGTTCTGTCCAAAATATTCAAAAGGAATTTGATTAGCTTTTCGCTGATTTTCGGCTGTTAAACAAAGAACTTTGTTATTTAGACTATCATCAAAACTTCTTGAAAATGGTAAAATATGATCAACCTGTGTAGCATTTTCGCCATGAAGAATACTAGATAGGTTAATAATATCTCCACTATAAACACATTTACCATCTTGTTGCTTCCACAAACGATACTTAAGTAATTCATCTTTCATAGGGTCTCGATTAAAATACTCTTTAAATAGTAGACGCAACCTGTCTGAGTTATCTCGGTTATCTTTTTGACGCTTACTAATTTCATTTCTTTGTTCTATACTTTTACCGATATCACGTGCCATTTCTATATTAATTTGGTATGGCGAACCATATTTATCAATTATTGCGTTAATAACTTTTCTTAGCTGACTAACAGCTCTAATTACTACGGGATTAGTTAATTCCTGATCCAGCCCCAAAGACTGTATGGATGGAAGTTTTTGATAAAGCTGATTATTTTTCTGACTATGGTGATATCCCGCTAATTTAGAAGCCTCATCATAACGATTACCATCCTCTAGATATGGAATTATTTTATACAACGCCTTTAAAGATAAACTGATATTTTTATCAAATCCAATTCCATCATTAATCAATGCATCAATAATTAAGGATTGTTCCTGCTTACTAAAAATATTTGAGTACTCAACACTACCTTCAAAAACACCCCACAATGACTCTCTAATTGATTCATCTGTCTTATTATATGTTAACTCAGTGGCAATATCATCATAAAGTTTGATATTTTGTATTAAATTATCAAATGTAGTTTTACCGACTTGGCTAACTATAGATTTTTTAATCAAATGATATGATTTTAATTCAAGTTCTTTAATCTTCTCTTTTTTTTCAATTTCTAAAAAATCACCCTTTATATCATACTTAACAAAATTAAATTTTGCATTATCAGATATACCAAGTTCAAAACGAATATCCGCAAAAGTCAATCCAGATTTTTTATTTACAGCTAAATTAAATATCGCTAGAGTTTCATTAGTTGACAAACTATATTCAATTGAGTCCATTGTATACTTAATATTGTTTAACTTAGAAAATGCAATAAATTTTTCACTACTAAAACACGCTTTAGCAGCACGTTTCTCTTCACGCTCAAATTGACAAGCACCTACCATCTCACGAATACGACCACCCCAATCAAAAGTTTTTTGCCAATTAAACATTGTAATATATCGTTCAATAAACCCCGGTGTAACCAATGTGTTCCCCTGATTTGCTTGAACATCTAAAATTAATTTAGCCTCTTTTTCTATATCTTCACGCTTTATCATTGCTTGATAATCATTATTACCATTTCGTTTTTTTAATGCAAATTTTTCATCTTCAGACAGCATATGCCCAACTGATCTATATTTACCATTACCAAGTAATTCACTATTTTTTTGTAAACTATCATTAATTTTACCTGCAACTGACTTGTCATTTTTACGATTGGATTTAAACCCACGATGTTTGGCTAAATGAATTAAAACTTGAGCTAATTCAAGATTAGATAATCTATGTTCTAATGCTCTATATCGTAAATCATAAACATCATATAACCTAATTTTATTTTGCAAAGTGTTTATGCCTTGTCGAATAAATAAATTCTCCAACTCCACCTCAGAAATAATTTTAGTTTGAATTAAAAGTTGTTTTATTTTTTCCATACGATAAGCACGTCGTCTTATTCTTCTTCTTTGCCCTCTAGCTATACGCCTAGGTTCAGCTAATGAAGATTTATCTTTTGGATTTTCTGCGGCGTCAAATAAACGAACACCACATTCATGTATATTATTTAATTCACAATTGTATACAGCCCATCCAATTGACGTAATACCAAGATCCAAACCTAAAACATATTTCATATACCACCATTTATAAACAATTATAATGCAGGTATTTTACAACTAATTAAGCAGGTAAATTATAATATTTTCAATATCATTACCTAATTTGTAAAGTGAAGTACGCAAATTCCAGTTGGGTACATTTAATACTTTATCAATAAGTATGGTATAATCACACGTTACATAGAATAAATGTAGTCGTATAAAAACCTCAATCAGCACATAAGAAATAGAAAGACTTGAATTAATGAGAAACTTACGTAATATCGCAATTATCGCCCACGTCGATCATGGAAAAACCACACTAGTAGATAAACTATTACAAGCTGCTGGGACATTCTCAGCCCATCAACAAGTTGTTGAACGTGTTATGGATAGTAATGACCTTGAAAAAGAGCGTGGAATTACAATTTTAGCTAAAAATGTTTCACTAAATTATAAAGGTACACGTATTAACATAGTAGATACCCCAGGACACGCCGATTTCGGTGGTGAAGTTGAGCGGGTGTTAGGAATGGTTGATGGTGTATTGCTATTAGTTGATGCAGTTGAAGGTCCTATGCCCCAAACTCGTTTTGTAACCAAAAAAGCTCTTGCTCTTGGTTTAAAACCAATTGTAGTTATCAATAAAATTGACCGCCCTGGTTCAAGATGTGACTGGGTAATTGATAAAACTTTTGACTTATTTGACAAGCTAGGTGCAACCGAAGAACAGTTAGATTTTCCAGTAGTGTTTGCTTCAGCACTAAACGGCTTTGCTACAATGGATCAAAACAATATCACTGATAATATGGAAGCTTTATTTGATACAGTATTAGAACACGTTGTTGGCCCTGAAGATAATGCTGATGCCTCTTTACAATTACAGATTTCTGCACTCGATTACTCTAGTTTTGTCGGTAGAATTGGGATTGGGCGTATTCGTCAAGGACGTATTCGACCAAATTCTCAAGTAATTGTTGCAACAGGCATAGACGGTGAACGCAAAACAGCTAAAATCAATCAAGTACAAGTATTTGAAGGTTTAGAGCGTGCTAATGTTAACGAAGCAGTTGCCGGTGATATCGTACTTATCAATGGTATTGAAAATATCGGTATTGGTGAAACAATTTGTGATGTTAATAATCCAGAACCATTACCAATGCTAAAAATTGACGAACCAACTCTAAGTATGACATTCCAAGTAAATACTTCACCATTAGCAGGAACTGAGGGTAAATTTATAACTAGCCGTCAGATTCGTGACCGTCTAAATAAAGAACTCTTGACAAATGTTGCTCTTAAGGTTGAAGACACTGACAGTGCTGATGCATTCCTTGTGTCAGGTCGTGGTGAGTTACATCTTACGATTCTAATTGAAAATATGCGTCGCGAGGGTTTTGAACTAGCTGTAGCTAAACCCCACGTAGTTATGAAGATGATTAATGGTGAAAAATCTGAGCCTTATGAGCTACTAACTGTAGATATCGAAGAAGAGCATCAAGGTTCAGTGATGGAAGAGCTAGGTCGCCGCCGTGGTGAGTTAGTTGATATGACATCAGACAGCAATGGACGTAGTCGGTTGGAATATCGCATTCCTGCTCGTGGACTTATTGGCTTCCAAGGAGAGTTTTTAACTCTTACTCGCGGTAGCGGTTTAATGGCACATCTATTTGATGACTATGGCCCAGTTAAGGCTGATATACCTGGGCGTCGTAATGGCGTACTTATCTCTCAAGAGCAAGGTGATGCTGTTGCTTATGCACTTTGGAAACTTGAAGATCGCGGGCGTATGTTTGTATCTCCTGGCGATAAACTTTACGAAGGAATGATTATCGGTATTCATAGCCGTGACAATGACTTAGTGGTAAACCCAATCAAAGGTAAACAGCTAACCAACGTCAGAGCCTCTGGTACTGATGAGGCAGTTCGTTTGACCACACCTGTTATCTTAACACTTGAACGTGCAATTGAGTTTATTGATGATGATGAATTAGTCGAAATAACCCCTAAGACGCTTAGAATTAGAAAACGGCATCTTAACGAAACAGATCGTAAACGCGCCAAAAACAAATAAACTTACGGGGTTGTTGTTAACTAACAACCCCGTAAGTTACCCTCTCATTCCATGAGTAATCAAGAAGAGTTATTACTTTAGTGAATCCACATAAAGTGAATAACTCTCGAACACTCGCACCTTGATCATAACCATGTTCAACCATTAATACCCCATTATTATTTAAATAATTACATGCATTTGTGATAATATTTCTTAGGCACGAAAGTCCATCATTAAAATCTGTTAAAGCATCTTGTGGTTCAAAACTCAAATCATCTAAATGATTATCCTTGGGGTGAATATATGGAGGGTTACTAACTATAATATCATATCTAGCATCAACATTTAAAAACCAATCACTTTGCTGAAATTCTACATATGCACCCAAATTAGATGCATTAAACCTGGCAACCTCAAGAGCCCTTGATGACTTATCTAGAAGTGATAATCCAGCTTTAGCATACTCTAAAACAGTATCAACTAATAGCTCAGTTTCAGGTCGTGGTATCAAAGTGTCCGCGGTCACCTTAAACTCGCGTGAATAAAACTCCCTAGTGCCGGTAATATAATTTATGGGCGTACCCATTTGGCGTTTATTACATAGCTCATAAAACTCTTGTAATTGTGAATGATTTAAAACATAATCACTATGGGTTATTAATTTAGCTTTGGTAAACTTTAAAAGATGACATAGAAGTATTTTAACTTCTGACCTATCAATATTAGTTGTTGCAAGTAAACTTGCAATGCTATTTTTAGCCTGCATGATGCCTATAACAACCATTATTATCTATAGTATATTTGGCATAGCATGAACCACAAGCAATTTCGCCGTGAGTTTTAGGTAACCCTACCCCACATTCACACATAAAACCCACATGCCGCCCTGGTACTCCAACGATTACCTCATAATCCCGCACATCAGACTTAACAACACTACCGGCACCAATAAAAGCAAACCGTCCAAGCGTAACTCCACAAATAATAGTTGCATTTGCACCAATAGTTGCTCCGTATTTCACATGAGTTTTTTTGTATTCATGCTTACGTTCAACATGACTTCTGGGATTATATACATTAGTAAACACCATTGATGGGCCACAAAATACATTATCCTCAAGAATAACTTCATCATACACTGAAACATTATTCTGTATTTTTACATTATTACCAATTTGTACTTTATTACCTATAAAGACATTTTGCCCCAAAGAACAATGACTACCAATTGTAGCCCCACCTGATACATGGGTAAAATGCCAAATCCGCGTATCATCGCCAATAATAGCTCCATCATCAATAATAGCAGATGGATGTGCTAAGTAATTCATAAATTAAACCCTATATTGTAGTATAAAAAAGTTAATTGAAATAAACATACACACCCCAGCTAAAATAACAAAAATATGCCATATCATATGTGAATATTTGAATTTAGCAAAAGCATATAGCAATGCTCCCAAAGTATAAACTATACCACCCATAACCATAAAAGCAGCTCCAAGCTTTGGAATTACCACCCATACTTGAGGCATTAGATAAAGAGATGCCCACCCCATAAAAACATATATCAAAGTACTTGATTTTTTATACTTACCAGCAAAAAAAGACTTAAATATAATACCTATTATCGTAAGAACTATAAGTATTGCATATAGTACATAAGCTCTTTGGGTCTTTAGAAGACTAAATACATATGGTGTATACGTTCCTGTTATCATTATATATATTGCTATATGATCCATACGTTTAAATACAGTTCTTGCTGTATGATTAATCATAGAATGATATAGGGCACTCATTACAAATAAAAACAATATTGATATTCCATAAATCACAAAAGCTATAGTATCAACACTATTGCCATAACGACCAGCATTCCATGATAGACTAATTAAGGCATAAAGCCCAAAAAAGCTACCTACAATATGACTAACTGAATTAGCTATATCCTCACCAAGGCTATATTGAAATAGTTTTTCAAGGTATTCTTTGGAGTATTTACTTGGTCTATCTATTACATGCATAATATTTCAACAATCTTTATAAATTGAGCCACGTTCTACACCTGGCTGAGTTTTAAATCTCTTATGTAACCAAAAATATTGAGAAATATTTTTTATTACGGCGTGTTCTACAAATTTATTCATACGAATAACATCAGCTTCTAAATTATCTGTTGGGTAATTACCCCAAGCATCATAAAACTCCATCTCGTAATTTCTTCCATTCCAGTATACGGCAGTTGGAATAACTACAGCATTTGCCATTTTAACTAGCTTTGGTAAGACATTTACTGTTGCACATGTATCTTGTCCAAAAAACGGTATATAGATTGAATCTCTTTCTCCTAAGTCCTGATCTGGCAGATAATAAAATATATGATTGGTTTTGCGTAATTCTTTAATTACGGGACGAAGTCCCTCTTGTCTAGCAAACATCTTACCACCTTTATTTTTAATAAAGCGCAGTCGGGCATCTTTTAGTTTTTCAGTAATTATACTATTTTTTTGTACGGAATAAAGCCCAATCCCTACCACTTCATGAGTTAGTCGTATCGCTCCAAAATCTAACCCCACAAAATGTGGACAAAGTAGTATTATTGGCTGTTGCTTATAATACTTAAGTAATTTATCAAGGTTTTTTAATTTAACAATTTTCTGGATTCGTTTCTTACTAGCATAAAAAACCAGACCATATTGTAAACCACTTGTAACTATATATTTAAAATGTTCTTTTATAATCCGGTGTTTTTCGGTATCACTCATTTCTGGGAAACAAAGAGTTAGATTCTTTAACCCAACATTTCTACGATTTATAGCAATATAATACCCAAGCCTGCCCAAAGCTGAACCTAATATCATAGTAAAAGATAGTGGCAAGAAACTCAGCAAACGCACCAAAACCAAAGCAATTGCGGTTAAAAATTTTTGCATAATAAATTCCTAAGATAATTTTGCATGATCTGGCACCCGAAACCTGTCATAGCTCCAATAATACTGCTCTGGAGCTTCAATAATAGCATCTTCAATAACTTTATAAATACCGCATAAAGTATTTGTAACATCAGTATCAGATGGCTTAAATGGAATATATTTAACTGTAAACCCCCCTCTAACTCGCTTTGCTATAACAATAAATGTCTCAATATCAGGAGTTAAAACCATTTTAGATGACAAAGTTGGTGCAAAAACTTTTTTACCAAAAAACTCTATCCATACCCCATCCCCAGAACTTGCAATACTATCAGGTAATACCCCAATTACGCCACCAGAGCGTAAATCTTTAGCTAGGGTAAGAACACCCATACGAGTTGTTGGAACTGGTTTAATATTACTCTCAGTACGCCCTTCAATCATCATATTATTAAACCACTTATCTTTCGATGGTTTGTATAAAACCGTAATACTTCTCTTGGTATGAAATGCAGTAGCTTTTAGGGCAATTTCAAAATTACTAATATGAGGAGTTAAAAACACTATCGGTCGACCGCCATTTAAAACCTTCTCCATATATTCAAATCCAATTGATTTTTTTATCAAACTAGAATTATATTTTTTGGACCTATTCCAAGCTATAGCAATTGTCTCTACAAGAGTTTTACCAAGCTCCCGTGCTGTTTGTAGCGCCATTTTATCTACATTGTCAAATGTTGCTAATTTTGTTGCTAAAAGATTATCTTTTATCCTTTTTGAGGACTTTTGTGGTAAACCAAAAGCAATATAACCTACGAAGCTGCCAAATAAACGTAGAAACCATAATGGCAAATATGCCATAAATTTTAATAAAACATTTGCAATGATATATTTCATTTAATTAATCTTTGTCTTAGCTGCTCAAAAACACACACCGCCATCGCCGTAGCTACATTTATTGACTCAGTATCATTTTGCATGGGAATATTGACTTTAAATTCTACCATATCAAGTATATTATTACTTATGCCACCACCTTCATTACCAAATACCCATGCTGTTTTAGATCTTAAGTCCATATCATATAAACTATTTTTGTCATTTGGAACCGTTGCTATTATTACGCCATTATAGTTATTTATAAAGTTAGCAATATCATAGATGTCACAAATATTTACTCCAAATACGCCACCTTGAGAACTTCTTAATACCTTGGGGTTATATGAGTCCACACATCCATTAGTTAGCACGATATTTCTTATACCACTAGCTTTAGCACTTCTAATAATTGTTCCTAAATTACCGGGGTCTTGTATACTATCTAAGATAATACAGTCTTCATTATAAATATCAGTATTTCCAGCTTTAAAACTCGCAATACCAACTATATCATATTTACCATCAAGAAGATTTATCTTCGCTAAAACTTTAGCATTTACTTTATAGGTTGGAATATCTATCGGTAGGTTTCTATAATTATGGTCTTCATCAACTAATATTTTTTCCAAAAAACCATATTTATAGGCATCCTCTATCAGATGTAGTCCATATATAACACACTTTTTTTCATTCTTTCGATAAATACTATTGTTTACTAGTTTTACGAGTTGTTTTATCAATGGATTATCTGGTGATTGTATCTCTAACATCTTGCCCCTAGATAAAACTCTGCTAGTTTAATATCTGATGTATAAGTTAGTTTTATATTGCTTACGTCCCCCTTAATTAAGCGAACCGGCAACCCTAAAGCTTCAACTGCACTAGCATCATCAGTTATAAGCTCCAGATCACAACTAGATAGTGCTTTATTTAATATATGGTAACGAAACATTTGTGGGGTTTGAGCGTGGTACAAATTACTTCTATCAACTGTTTTGGTGGTTATCCCATTATTTCCATATTTTAGTGTATCACTTACAGGAATAGCTAGTATCCCACCAACCTTATCTTCATTTAGTTTTAATAGCATATCTTTAATGGCTTTAGGACTAACACAGCAACGTGCAGCATCATGAATTAACACCCAATCATTAGCCTCACATTTAAGCAAATTTAAACCATTTAACACAGTCTTAGCTCTAGTGTCAGACCCGACGCGGGCAACTCTAATTTTAGGGGAAATTAAAGCGTATTTATTAATCTCTATATCAGCATTATGAACTACAACGACTATCTCAGTAATTTCAGGAATCTCTAAAAACACCCTCAAAGTATGTTCAATTACAGTTTTAGCACCAATTTTGGTATATTGTTTTGGAATAGAGCCTCCAAACCTTGAACCAGTACCAGCACATGGAATAAGAACGTAATTACTCATACGTCTAATTTCTTATTAAACCATGGGCTTTTGCCCTTGGATAATTTGTCCAACTGTTCTAAATATGCTAAATGTAATTGTTCTTCTTCAGATGTTGGCTTAATAATAGGTAAGTTAAGATGGGTACTATCAATTTTACTAAAATCATATTGACTCTTAGTAGTTGCTTGTTGCTCTAGAAGATTTATTTGTTCGCGGGTTAAATTAAGGTATACATCAGCTAACAAGCGACAATCAATTAAAGCTCCATGATAATCACGATTAGTTCTATCAACCTTAAAGCGGTCGCAAAGAGCATCCAGACTATTTTTACCACCTGGGAATTTTTGGCGCGCCATGGTAAGGGTATCAATAACACCAATTATATAGCTTTCAACAGTTTTACCTTTTTCTATCAAATTAAATTGATAATTTAGAAACCCCATATCAAATTTTGCATTATGAATAATTAGTTCACTATCCTTGATAAACCCTCTAATCTCATCAATAACTTCACCAAATATAGGTTTATCTGCCACTTGTTCATCAGTAATTCCATGAATTTTTGTGGCATTGGGATCTATTTCGCGCTCAGGATTGATATACAGATGCAGTTTCTTACCAGTTAATTTCCGATCAAACATTTCAAGAGCTGCAAATTCAATAATTCTATGCCCTGCCTCTACTTTTAGTCCAGTAGTCTCAGTATCTAAAATTAATTGACGAACAGGGGTACTCATCTATAAAACCTTAAAGCGAAACATCGTTGTACCACATGAGTTACACGTATAGTAACGTAGCCTTCCGGTTTTACTAATCAAGCCTTGGTTATTAAGACTGCTCGAGCCGCAATTATGGCAAGCAACACCAACCTCAAGCTTGCTATTTGGGTGTGCATGAAGATACTCGTTTACTTCTGGCAGTTTTGACCAACGGATAAATTTAATTACAAAACTTGTAGCATAAATTACTACACCAGCTAACAGAAACCATACAAAGTTTAAACTAAAAAAAACTATTAACCCAACTAGTATTGTAAATACTATAACTACGCCAAAACAGCCGCCAATTAGTGGAGAGAAAAATGCTCCAATAAATAAAAATAATAAAAAAGTCGCAAAAACCTCACCAAAATACATAATGCTTCCTATAAAATTGGTCTAATATCGTTGATATTTTACCATACCTAGAAGAGCAAAGTTATAGAATGTGGTAGCTTTTGCATAGCTATTTAAGCATTAATTCTAAAACTTTAATGAGGTAGCAACTTATTTTGATTTAGAATTTATTTGCAACTAAGTACCCCATAATGAATAGTTACCAAATCATTATCAGTTGGATCTCGTTTACATTCAAGGTCATAGTTTAGACTTGAATAGACATAATGCACCCCAAAATCATCAACATAGAAACAAGTACCAGAATCATTATAACTCTGACATTAGTGTCTTAATTGCTTCATTTGCCATAAACACTAGCTGTAAATTTTTAGGCTTAAATTTTTGCAGTAGGTGGTAGAAATAAAAAACGCTGAGTATACCCAGCGTTTTTTATTAGTTGTAGATCACTTAACTTTCATTTTGATTGTTTA
>CAZJFO010000009.1:0-8979 GCA_964545465.1 uncultured Neisseria sp. | reverse complement strand
TTTCGTTATGTGCTGCAATCTGGGTTATAGCCTCTAGTGCCGAATGACTCATATAAAGTGGTTCAGTCAATGATGATTGTTCAAAGAACTTCACGTTAGAAAATAACTGCGTATTATCAATTTGAACACATTTAACTAAACCTGCTGAGTTATCGTAAATATTACCATTTGGCCCCAAATCACCACAAGCTGAGTACCAGTTTAGATTAGTAACTGTGGAATCATACTTAACCGCCAATAAACTAACGGGAGTATTCGTCGTTAAATTATAGGTATCAGCATTAGCTACCAAAGATAAGATCCCCGGGTCTTGTAACAATGAAGGCTGTATGACTGCCGATACTGAGTTAGTAGCGACCCCTTTCTCTAATGCAGCAATCAACTCTTGTGTATTAGTATAACTACCCACAAAAAATTTATTAGCTGCCGCGGCATAAAACAACTGTTCCGCGATATTATATTGATTAATACCTGTAGTACTAAATAAATTCATTATATCATAACTAGCATTCATACCACTAGCTAGTGAATTAGCTGTAGCACAACTTGTAGTATTAAAAGTACTTTGAAGTGAAGCTGGATTTAAACATGTCGACTGGGATGCGTATGGAGGTACTAAGACTAGATTATAAGCTGCTGGAGTATAGTCATAAACTACCAAAGCATTAACCATATAACTACCAAGAGATGGTTTAGCACTTGCCATATCGTACTGAGCCCAAGCTCGGTATTTACCTTCATACCCCTTTGACTCTATAAGTGTATCACACACTGGATTACCAGGTTCGCATCCAGGAGATGCATTCCATGGGTTAGATTCCTTATTTCCATAACCTTTAGGATTGTTATACGCATTTGGAGGGTTATTTACATTATCAAATGCAAATGGAAGCTCCTGATTTGTTAAATCATAGGCCCCTGAAACACCAACTGTTCTTCTTAGGCTTAAGCCCGTACTTTCGATGATATTAGCATAACTACCACCGATTAGATTTGCAGCTTTAAGAGCATAGCCACCACCCTCGGAGTAGGAGGAAATAAATAGACTCTTATCTTTAGTATTAGCTAAATTAATACCATAGCTTTCTTGTAAATAAGTATCTAGAGCTTTTACCATATATATACCGCTTAGAGCATTAGGTTCAGGAAGTAACACATATGGATGTACTGCTGAGGTATCAATACCTTGACCAATATAGTCTGGCGCAATTACTATATAGCCATCACTGGCATAAATCGAAGCTAATTCAAACTGCGTATAGAATGTGGATTTGTCATCCAAAGATGGCCCACTTTCTGGAGGATTATGACTATTACCATATCCAGAGGGAACCCCAGCCTTAGATAATACGGTTGGGTGATAGTATAAAACCACACCTTTAATTTGACTCTCAGGTAAAGGTTTATTATCTTTCAAAGGTAATACTACTAACCCAGAAACAATCTCAGTTGATGTTGAATTGCCCGTAAACATGTAAGGAGCCCCAGGAGTGGTATAAGTTATGTAGTCGTATTGTGCAGCACTAACACCCGCAGCACTGGCTTGAGAATTAACATATCCATTACTGCCTTTTGATTCAACTTTTACTGAGGATTCCAAACCAAACAATAAGGGGTTGTTATTAATATACGATTCATTTTGTTGTTTTAATAAAACCTGCTCATTTGGGCTTGGGTTAAGAAAACTATTTACTGCAACTGGTGCAAATAAAACATTAAGTGCAGACATACTTACGGGATTAACGCCTAATGAAGAAAGTTGAGCATTATTAAGAGTAGCTCTTAAAGCAGGATTAGACTCAGCAACTCCGCCTGATACTAACTGCCCATAATTTGTATTTGGATTACTTCTTGGAGACCCCGCACCATTACAAGCAACTATTGCCGCACCCAATGTAAAACCAAGAGCATATCCCAAAAATTTATTTAAATTCATCTAGCAATTCCTCTATAACTGAGTTTGTATATTCTTTTAGGAAAATAACAATATTTCCATGCTGGATTATATGCGATTAAATTTTAATAGGTGAAGATTTAGATTCTGCAATGCACAAAAGTAGTTATGTAACAATGTGATTATAACTATGCCAGATATGGTAAAATTCGGATGTATATTTAAGGAGATAAGTGCTGTGAGTACTCAGATTATAGACGAACAAATGCTAATACTAAACCGCGAGCTGGGTTTAATTGAGTTTAATCGTAGAGTACTTTCAAAAGCAACTGAACCAAAGATACCGCTTTTAGAACGACTTATTTACCTATGTATTGTATGTAAGAACTGCGATGAACTATTTGAAGTAAGAGTTTCTAGATTACAAAAATTAAACAAAATAGATCCAGAAGGACTTCTCCAAGATGGACTTACTGCCAAAGAGTCTCTGGCAAAAGTTAGAGAAGCTGTAGTTAGTTTATATGATGACATTTATAACATCTATCATCAACACCTAATACCTCAACTTCGCAAAGAAAAAATTTATATTCTTGATAGCAGCGAATGGAATACTGCTCAACAAAGTTGGGCTTATAATTATTTCATGCACACCCTCAAACCAATCTTAACGCCAATTGGTATTGACCCATCCCACCCCTTCCCTCGGGTACCGAATAAAAACCTGCATTTCGCAGTTGAATTAGAAGGCAAAGATCAGTTTGGTAGAAACTCCAAAATAGCCATTGTTGAAGCACCCAGGGTTTTAAATAGAGTTATCAAGCTCCCTCAAGAATTAAGCAATGGCATTGATACTTTTATACTACTCCAAGACATTATTAAAATCCATGTATATGAGTTTTTTTATGGTTTAACTGTTCGGGGCTGCTATCCATTTCGAGTAACTCGTGCTGCTGATTTGGAACTAAAGGCAAACTCCAAAAACTTACGTCTAGCTCTTACACGTGAGATCCATAATCGCAAATTTGCTGAATGTTCACGACTCGAATTAGACATTACTAATAACATACCAGATGATAAATTTATTGATATCTTACTTAAACAATTTAATATCACACGTCAAGATCTATACCTAGCTAAAGGTCCAGTTAATTTATCACGCCTCCTAGAAATTCCTGAACTAGTAGATCGCCCAGATCTTAGATTCAGCACCTATATACCAGGAGTACCCAAAGAACTATCCAAATACAGTGATATCTTCGAAGCTATTGATAACAACGACATTCTAATTCATACTCCATATCAATCTTTTGACCCAGTTGTAGAACTTACTAGAAGAGCCGCAGTTGATCCTAATGTTCTAGCGATCAAGATGACAGTATATCGTACAGGAGCTGACTCTGAACTAGTGCAAAATCTAATTAAAGCCGCCCGTGCAGGTAAACAAGTTGTTGCCTCGGTAGAATTATTTGCCAGGTTTGACGAAGAGGTAAATGCTGAACTATCTAATCAATTAGAAGATGCAGGAGCTCATGTAGTATACGGGGTTATGGGTTATAAAGTCCATGCCAAAATGCTGTTACTGGTGAGAAAAGATGGTAGCAAGTTAAAATATTATGCCCATTTAGGTACTGGAAATTATCATCAATCTACCGCTAAAGTTTATACAGATTTTAGTTTATTAACCACTAACAAAGATATATCACGGGACGTTGATAATATTTTTGCCCAAATAACTGGCATAGGGCGTGCTGGGGTGCTAAGTACGCTATTCCAATCCCCATTCACACTACATGACATGCTCATCAAAAAAATAGAGAATGAGATTAATATTGCTCTAAATGGTGGTAAAGCTGAGATAATGGCCAAGATGAACTCCTTATTAGAACCACAAATCATCCATGCCTTGTATCGTGCATCTGATGCTGGAGTTAAAATAAAGCTTATTATCCGTGGTGCATGTGCTCTACGCCCCAACGTCCCTGGATTATCAGAGAATATAGAAGTTCGCTCTATTATTGGTAGATTTTTAGAACATCATCGCGTATTTTACTTTTTCAATGAAGGACAAAAAGATGTATTCATCTCATCAGCTGATTGGATGAAGCGTAACTTCTTTCGCAGGGTCGAGACATGCATCCCAATTTTAGATAAAAAAGTTAAACAAAGAATTATTAATGAAGGGTTTAATGTATATCTAAAAGATAATACCGAATCATGGATAATGAGTAGTAACGGGAGTTATCATAAACGTACAACTCGTGGTAACAAATTTTCAGCACAACAAACTTTAATGAATCGACTGGGTACAAATGATTAAAAAAATTATTATTTTGCTGATGATTACCACCCTTAGCAGCTGTGGTTTTCATATACGAGGCTACAATAATACCGATTATAAACTCCCTTTTGAGACTGTTTATATCGAATGTAGTAACGTCATTATATGTACCAACTTCAACAATATGATAAAAACTGATGATTTAGCACGTATAGTAACTAGCCCTGAAAGTGCTGAGGTTACTATTAAACTATTCAATGAACAAACAAGCCGTGATGCCCAAGGTTTTACTTCTGTCGGTAGGATTGCTGCCTATACCCTTAGCTATCAAGTACAAGCCCAAGTATGGCAAAATCATGAACAAATTGGTTCAACACTAAATATATTCTCACAATCTACCATGCAGTATAATGATGCAACAATACGATCTAATGAAATTGGTGAGGCTCAGTTTTGGGATAATTTACATCAAAGTGCCACAAATCAATTAGTAAGACGTTTAATTTATTTTAAATATAGAGATTATAATATCAATGAAGCCACAGAGTCTAAGTGATTATCTAGCTATAGAGTTAAAGACCAATTTTATTGTCATTAGCTCTTCTGAAGAATCATACGCCCTAGCGGACTACACCGTTTCACGCTTGAGGCCAAAGGACACAAAGATGCATAAATTTATAGCAGATCGTAGCTTTAATTTTAAAGATGTAAGTTCTGTTCTCAATAGTGTTAGCTTATTTGATGACAAGACCTATATAGAGATTAATTATAAGACTAAGCCAACTATTGCACACCAAAATGCACTAATTAATATCGTAAAAGAATTAAATGATAGTACTTATATTTTGATTACCACTGCTAAATTAACTAAAAATGATTACCAAGCATCTTGGATGAAATTAGATAAAGCATGGTACATTAGTATTAATGATAATTCAGCTACTGAAATAGTAAAACATATTCTAAATAGCAATGATTTAAGCATTTCTAATCAAGCACTAAATCTACTTTTAGAATTAAATCAGAAGAATAGTAATCAATTAATTCAAGAAATTACCAAATTATGTTTACTCTTTGAAAGTGGTTATCAAATTAGTCTTGAAGATGTAAAAACACATGCTCTAGACAACTCATTATATAATGTCTACCAACTAAGTAATGCATACTTATCCGGTAATTTAAAACAATCTATAACTATCTTATCTAATGTATATATCAAACCTGAAGATGCAATTTTAATTCAGTGGTTAATTAATGAAGATATCAAAAAACTAATCAGCCTAAAATCTAAACTTCAACAAAAATATAGTTTTAGTGAAGTTGCTGGTGAGCTAAAAATCTGGCCCAGCAATAATCATTTATACAAAAATGCAATAGGACGACTTAGTTACTCATTACTAATTAATATTTTGGATGATATCGCTATGCTAGATATGATAGTGAAGGGGCTAATAGATAAGGATATACGATTACAGTTAGTTAATATTTTAACAAAACTCTGCAGTAGCTAAAGGCTCATATCAAAGCAAGTGCACCACTAAGATAAGGCATTAATTAAGACCAAGAGTTTGGAAATATTAAAAAACCTGGACACATACGCTACGAAATATGTCATAATATAAATAGTACTTCTAGTAATTAGCGTGGGGAAACGAGAAAATGATGAAGCATATAATACAATAATCGAAAGACTAAAATAGAACCTTAATAAAATTAATTTATCTGGAAAACTTTTTATATGACTATACTAACTGGTAATACAAATGAAATTATAGAACAAGCCCGGCGTAAGCTTTGTGCTGGCGAACTTGTTGCCATTCCAACAGAGACTGTTTATGGTTTGGGTGGCAATATTGCAATAGATAGTGCAATTAAAAAAATCTATGAATTAAAAAACAGGCCTAACAATCATCCTTTGATTATCCATATTGCAAGTATTGAAGCTCTCTATATATACGCTACACAAATACCTAAATATGTGGAAATTCTAGCCAAAAAATTTTGGCCTGGACCGCTTACATTCATTCTTCCCAAATCTGATAAAGTAAGCTTTCTAGTAACAGGCGGCCAAAATACAGTTGCAATTCGGATGCCAAATCATGAATTGGCTCTAGGACTAATAAAAGCCGTAGGTCATCCATTAGCAGCGCCATCTGCAAATAAGTTTATGAGTATTAGCCCAACTCGCCCAGAGCATGTTATTGCAGAATTTAATAATGCAGTTGATGTTATTGATGGCGGAATATGTGATATCGGAATTGAATCAACTATTATTGATGCTACATCTCTTGATCATTATAAGGTACTCCGACCTGGAATCATCTCTGAAGAAGATCTAAATGACGCATTAGACAATAAATATAATGATAAAGTAATACCAGATAAAAATGATATCATTGCTCCTGGCAGCCATAAAAAACACTATTCTCCACAAAAAAAATTAGTTCGCTTTAGCTCAAAAGATGAACTAAACTCAATACTGGATAAATACAATAATGTTTATATTATTTATTATTCTGATTTTGTATTACATGAGAAGGAACTAAGCTTCCAAATAAGCTCTAATCCATATGAATTTGCCAAAGATTTATATCATGCATTACGCCTAGGAGACAACTCCTTCTCTGAAATAATTGCTATAGAATCCCCACCAAATGAAAGCAAATACTCAGCAATCATAGATCGACTAAAAAGATCAGTGGGTTCTTGACATCTTGTCAATAGGATTTTTACTATCATGAAGTAATTTAATATAGTATCGTCATTGGCTAATAATGTGTGGGGAACTTAATAATAATACGCAGCCGAGGTTTAAACTCAATCTGCCACATTGCTAAACTCTTTTTCTAGATCTGCAAAACTGATAGAGCCTTCATCTTTTAAAGCGATGGAAGCGTTGTAATAGTCCTCAAGGTCTTCTAATAATTTGATGACATAAGGCTTAACCAAATCAGTTTTTGTGATGTGTAGTTGTCCAGCAAAGAAGTTTAATTTATCTTCGATTTGGTGGTCTAATCTAATATTCATTTGCTGCTCCTTAGTTCAATGATACATTTGCAACACATATTATAGCACACTGAATTTTTAAAATAAAATTAGTTCATGATCTTGCTGGTATCGTGTGAATTTGATGACTGTCATGCCGAAAATGAATATCAACGGTAGCATCAAGATTATCACGGTCAAGCATAGCTTGAATTGATAGACGAATAAATTGCGATGCAGAATACCCAAGAATAGTTGCATATTGTGAGGCAAGTTTTGGGCTAACAATTTTACGGTCATGTTCAATATCACATAGATGTTGTCGAGAGATGCCTAGTTTGTTAGCAAACTCAACTTGTGAAATTTCATCACACATACGTATTGAGTGAATGAGTTTTCCAAGAGTTAATGGACCGCCTGATAATTGCTCAAGATACGTAAGAGCATTTACGCTATGGTTAGTATTCATGGTTGTGTACCTCAATGATTTTTATAAAAAATATTTCGCCTGAATCAAGTTCAGTATAGATTGCACGGTAGCTTTTATTTAATCTAATCGAACGTTGACCTGTCCGATTACCATGCAATGGTTCATCGTGGTAGCCAGAAATTTTTCTGACTTCTGCCATCCCGTCATGAGTAACCAAGTCAACCCAAGTATATAGTTTATCTATTATATACGATTGGTATTTTAGTTAGTTGCTTTATAGCTTTTTGGTTAATGCTAACACGATAAATTTGATTCATGTGCATATTATACACTAAATAGGTGTACATTGTCAAACTAAGTACGAATGTATTCATTTGGCTGGAATTGAAAATTTAATCGAATTAAAGACTGAGCTTCAAAAATATATCTTCTACTACAATAACAGAAGGCTACATTCTAGTTTAGGGTATAAACAACCCGCAAAATATTATGCGGCTAGTATAGAAGAAAACGGCAATAAAGATTATTTAGTTTATTGTAAGCTAGATAAAAAAGCAGCAACCATAAAAGAGGCTGCTTAATTAAATAATTATTTCTGTGAAGTGATTAAAGTTGGTATTGACAACGGGGCTCATCATAGAGTTAGGTTTCGAAACCTATTATTTTACTATTCCTACATTGTCAACAACCTGGTTATCGTCACAAACAAATATAGCTTTATATCCCTCTTTATCCAGTTTTCTATAAGTCATACATATATTTGCCTCAGAACATCCCCACCCGTCCTTGTCCTTCAAAATATTTTTAGACGAGTCAGTAAGCAAAAGAAAACGGGCATAATCTAGAGGATAATAAACATAATGTTCACCAAACCTACAACCAGGACAAAAATGCATTTCTTCTACCATTGGTGTTGATATCTCCTCAGATTCTTCATCTTCGCATGTTAGTCTAGAAGTATAACCATGACTTGTATCAACATCAAAGAACTGCAATCCGCCATCATTTATCATTAATTTCTTAAAATCATGATTCTTTGCAAGATCTACTTGACATGATCTTGCTGCCGTATCAGAAAAATTATTTTTACACTCCATATTCACATTTAATTCTTTTCCTGTAGTAAAATGCAAAACCTCATCCCTTTGATCCCGGATACTGTTATCCAGAAACTCAATATGCAACTTCTCATGTTCTATATCGTACCAATATAGAAATTTTCCATTAACGGCACTAGCATATGAACAAAAAATGCTAAAAATAAAACATAAAAGCGTAACTTTTGAACTTGAAACCACAATATTTCTCCTTTAGAATTTGGCATATTCAAATTAACTTAATATAATGTGACCCATTGTCAATACCAACTTTCACCACTTTATAGAAATAATT
>CAZJFO010000008.1:0-41534 GCA_964545465.1 uncultured Neisseria sp. | reverse complement strand
CATAAAAGGCAATATTAACTCAAAAGCGCCCTCAAAAAAGTAATATCTAGCCTTCTTAACTTTAGATGGCTGCAATTTGAAATCTATAAGTATAGTATAATAGTTATTTAAACCTCTTAGGAACATAATATGCTATCTCCAGCAAAAACACTTCGGACTATATTGTTTCTTTGCATCATATCAACAAATATATTGGCTAAAACAATTGCTTATAATTTTGACGATGGAATTACGCAATTGATGCAATTTTATGATACTAGACGCGGTCTTTGGCAAGATAACAACTGCATAAAAGGTGGAGCATGTAAAGCTAATAATGGCAATGGATTTTGGTACTGGGCCAATGCCCAACACTTAATTGCCGACCATCAATTGCTCACAGGTGAGAGCACCAATAGTGATAACATGTATCAGACCATGGCGAAAAATAAAGAAGATATACTAGCAGCAGATTACTTTGATGATGAAGGATGGTGGGCTCTGGCTTTTATTGCATCCTATAAAGCAACGCATAATATAGACTACCTATATACTGCTGAAGATATTGTTAACGATATGAGTTTACGCGGTGCTCAACATATTTGTGGGAATGGCGGTATTTATTGGGATGCCAAAAAAACTCAAGTAGGCAGTATTGCTAATGAATTATATATCAAGCTTAATGCACAGCTATATATGATTACTAAAGACAAATTATACAAAAAAAATGCCGACTCCACTTGGAAATGGTTTCAGGACTCTGGGTTAATTAGTAGTGATTTTATTGTATCTGATCATTATAAAATAGAAGATGGCAAATGTGGGGATAAAGTAAACTGGCACTTCACTTATACTAATGGTGTTTTACTCGGTGTTCTTGCTGATTTGGCACAAATTAATAATGACCCAGAACTAATGAACCAAGCCAAAGAAGTTGCTAGACGTGCTATGTATAATTACAGCATGGGTGGAGTATTAACCGAACCATGCACTAATGTCAAAATGTGTGCAGATGATGCTTTTATGTTCAAAGGTATCTTTATACACGAACTAGCTTATCTCGCACTAATAGCTAATGACGGTAATTTTATCAACGACGTAAATCGGTATCTAACTAATAATTATGGTAAATTAGTAACTAACCAAGGTGAATCAACCCTATACGCATTTTCTTGGTCACTACCTATAGAGTTTGATAGTGACAGTCCTTTATATAACCCATCAGATGTGGTTACCCAGCTCTCAGCTTTGTATCTTATGGATGCTAATTTAATGATGGGTAATCGTAATTTTGTGCAAACACCTCAATTAGTAAAAGCTTATGCAAAAAGACCATGGCTTAACTTACCCAAACTAAAACCCCAGAAAGTTCATCCATTAAAACCACACAGCCACCAGCCAAAAAAAGCTACACCTTCGAGTAAAGCTAATGTTAGCTATCATTCTGTCTAGTTTTAATAGTAAGTGTTTCACCAACATTCAAGTTATTACCGACTATATTATTTTGACTTTTTATCTCATTTATATCTTCGCCAAAACGCTTGGCTATCGAAAACAATGTGTCTCCATTAGCAACGATATAACTAATAGTCAACGTTTCTGGCGGCGGTGCGTTTAACTCAGCAATTAAATTATCCAAATCATTATTAATATTTTTAACGCTCGAGGACTGCGTCTTAGAACTCTTACTTTCTTGGTTATTTAGATCCCCATTGGCTGCTAGTGCTATTAAATCCACAGCATCAGAAGATGATTCATCCTTTAAACTTTCAATACTTAATTTAATTTGGGTATCATCAATAGGTATCTGGATTTCATTTCTACCGATGCTTGCCAAGTAAATTTCTTTATTTGATAGCGGTAAAATCACATGTTCTTTACTACCTAGTGTATAATCATTTGTTTTATATTGCGGATTTAGCTTATTAAAAGTGCTGTTATCTATCCCAGCTAGATTTATCATCTGGCTTATAGTCATAGGTTTTGGAGGATTTACTATCGCAACAACAGGCTTATTTTCTATATCCTCAAGATTAACCCCAAATTTACTTGGGTTTTCTATAATTGAAGCCATAGCAATTAACTTAGGCAAATAGTTCTCTGTTTCAGTACGTAAACTTAACCTAGCATAATTAATATTTCCTGGTGTCTGACCCGAGCGAACTATCTCGCGATACATATTACCCTCACCCCAGTTATAAGCACCAATAGCGATTTCCCATTGACCAAAAATTTTATAGAGATAGTTAAGATACTTTAGCGCTGAGTTAGTTGATTTTACTAAGTCTTGACGTTCATCAATTCTACTATTTTGTGCCATATTAAATCTAGCACCGGTAGAAGCCACAAACTGCCACATTCCATAAGCATTTGAGGATGACTTTGCATTTGGGTTAAAAGTACTCTCAACGCCAGGTAGTAAGGCAATTTCACTAGGCATACCGTTACGTTCCGTTTGGGTCAATATATAAAATATATATGGCTTAGCATTGGCTACAAGCCTTGCAAATGTTTTCGGACTTTTAGTGTATAAGCGCTCATAATATAGGACTAATTTAGTCTCTTCATGGGCTAATTGAAACCCGCGGCGCATACGAATCCATATATCTGCAGCTTGACGGGTATTATAATTATTTATAAGCATTACATCTGGTACTGAAGTTCCTTCGTCCGCTTCAACAGCCAATGGCACTGACATTAGCCCCAAAATCAAAAGAAACTTTTTATACACTTTTCTAAACTTTCCGCAAAACTAAGCGCAACTTGGTATAATAATGGATATTAATAGCTAATTGTATCTTATTTAATAATCTATTTGCAAGGCTTTTTGTGAACCATGAAAGAAATCTTAGTTTTATATTATTCAGTTAATGGTGCTACCCAAAAACTAGCTCATTTAATCGCACGTGGCATCAATAGCGTTGATGGTGTTAATGCTAGAATTAGGACAGCTCCACCAGTATCAACTGTTTGTGAGCAAACAGCTCCTACAATACCTGAAACTGGTGCACCTTATGCTAGCTATAAAGATTTAAACGAATGTATTGGTTTAGCTCTTGGTTCGCCAGTTAGATTTGGGAATATGGCTGGAGCTTTGAAATACTTTCTTGATGGCAGTACTAGTGAGTGGTTATCTGGTAGTTTGGCAGGGAAACCTGCATGTGTATTTACGTCTTCTGGCTCACTTCATGGTGGTCAAGAAGCATGTTTATTCTCGATGATGATACCACTTATGCACCATGGAATGCTAATACTTGGGTTACCATATACTGACTCAGAATTAATGAACACCACTAGTGGAGGCACTCCATACGGAGTTACACATTGGGCAGGTATTAATGACGACAAACCAATTAGTGATAGCGAACATCACTTAGCAATATTACAAGGCAAACTTTTAGCAGAAGCTGCCTTAAAATTAAATCAGGATCTAAAATGATAAAAATTATGGTTGGAGCCAAACGTGTAGTTGATGCCAATGTGAAAGTACGTGTCAAAAGTGACTACAGCGATGTAGATATAGAACATAGTAAAATGTCACTTAACCCGTTTGATGAAAATGCTATCGAAGAAGCTGTCAAACTTAAACAACAAGGTATCGTATCTGAAATAGTAGCGGTATCTATTGGCGATGATAAATGTAGTGACACCCTAAGAACAGCCCTAGCACGTGGCTGTGACCGAGCTATTTTGGTTAATGTGGATAAGCATAAACCAGAACCAATAATGATTGCTAAAATATTTAAACAATTAGTTGCTATAGAAAAGCCTGATATAGTATTTTTGGGTAAACAGGCTATTGATGATGATGCCAATCAAGTTGGGCAAATGTTAGCGGGAATGCTTGATTATCCACAAGGAACTTTTGTGTCTAGTGTTAGTATTATCAACAACAAAGCAACTATTTGTCGTGAAATTGAAAATGGGACTCAGACACTAGAAATCACACTCCCTGCTATATTAACAGCTGATCTACACCTTAATGAACCTAGGTTTATTAAATTACCAGATCTTATGATGGCAAAGAAAAAACCCATACAAACAATTACTCTGGAAGAACTAAATATCACGTTTAAGCCTAGTACTCGCCTTATCAAGGCTATTGATGGCGAAATTAAAAAACAGTGTACGATGCTAAACAATTTTGATGAGCTAATTAGTACTATCAGGAAAGTAATATAATGAAAACCTTAGTTATTAGTAATGTAGTAAATAATCATATCAACCCTAGTTTACACAACCTTCTTGGAGCTGCAAGTATTTTATCAGCACCATCTGACGTTATTATTTTGGGACACAATCTAAAAAACATCTGTAATGAAGTTGCTAAACTCGCTGAGGTAAACCAAGTATTTAGCATTGACAACCCTATCCTTGATAATTTATTATCTGAAAATATCGCCAACCAACTCGCTGATATTTGTAAAAACTATACCCATATACTTATTGCTGCAGATAGCTTTGGTAAAAATCTACTCCCTAGAGTTGCTGGGATTTTGGAAGTCGGACAAATAAGTGAGGTAGTATCAATTATATCTCCCAATGTGTTTAAGAAATTCATATATGCTGGAAATGTATTAGTTGAAATTGAATCACTTGAAGATACTAAGCTACTTAGCATTCGTACTAATAACTTTGAAGCTAATAAATCAATATCAGATACTCTATCTCCAATAATAGAACTTGAATATACCAACCCTATTAGTGATAAGATAAAATATATATCTAATAATGTAATTGATAAGTCAGTTGATTTAGGCAGTGCTAAGATAGTTGTTAGTGGTGGTATTTCATTGGGGTCTCGAGAGTCATTTGATATGCTGATTCGCCCTCTAGCTCAAAAACTAAATGCAGCAGTAGGTGCAACTCGTGCTGCAGTTGAAGCTGGATATGCTAACAATGATACTCAGGTTGGACAAACCGGAATTAATGTAGCACCAGAACTATACCTAGCGGTTGGATTATCAGGGGCGGTACAGCATATTGCTGGTATGAAAGACTCAAAAACAGTGATTGCTATTAATACTGATGGACACGCACCTATTTTTGAACATGCTGACTATGGCATTATTGGCGATTTATTTGAAATGGTGCCACAATTAATTGAAAAACTATAACTAACGGAGACAAAGATTATGCAACAATATCAAAATACTAGAACCCATATTGAAATAACAGAAAAAGACTTACCACTATGCTGCCCAAAACCTGGTATGATTAGTTGGAACTCGCACCCTAGAGTTTTTTTACAAATTGAGAAAGAGCCGAGTCATGAGATTATTTGCCCTTATTGCTCGACTAAATATAAACTAGTGTAGCATTGCATCGGTCATCCCAGATATAAACAAAGTTGCTACTTCGAGAAGAATCTGGGATCCAATCCCCTATCTAATTAGTGGCTGGATACCAGCCTCAGCTGGTATGACAAGCAAGTACAATTATCCTTACTAAAACGCGAGCCATCTGCATTAAGTATATAGCATCAAGAACAAAAGAATTGACCCTATTCTATACTAATGTCTAAAAGTGCGGTATCCAGTTAATACCATTGACATACCTAATTCATCAGCTGCTGCAAATACTTCAGCATCTTTTATCGAGCCCCCAGGCTGCACAAGAGCTGCAACACCTGCCCCCGCTAATAAATCAACATTATCTCTAAACGGAAAAAATGCATCTGAAGAACCAACACTACCAGCAACTTCAAAACCAAATTCTTTGGCTTTAGTCATCGCAATTTTACTAGAATCAATCCTTGACATTTGTCCCGCACCAATGCCTATTGTCTGACCACCTTTCACTAAAACAATAGCATTCGATTTTACAAATCGTGCAACACCCCACGCAAATTGTAAATCTGATAACATTTCTTTATTCGGAGTATTCTTAGTCACTACTTTCAGATCATTAATGTCTAGAGACCTATGCTCTGGAGTTTGTAGCAGTAATCCACCACCAATTCTCTTATAATCTAATCTATTGCTACTGTGATCTAGCTTTATTTGTAGTACCCGTACATTAGATTTTTTACTAAATACTTCCAAAGCTTCAGGAGTATAGTGTGGAGCTATTAAAACCTCAACAAACTGTTTACTAATAGCATTAGCCGCATCCAAATCAACAGTTACATTAAATGCAATAATCCCACCAAAGCTACTAACTGGATCACAAGAAAAAGCTCTAGAATAACAAGATAGAGCATCCTCCCCCAAAGCAACCCCACAAGGGTTAGCATGTTTTACTATAACACAAGCTGCTACTGTAAACTGCTTCACACACTCCCAAGCCGTATCAGAATCAGCTAAATTATTATAAGATAACTCCTTACCCTGTAGCTGTGTAAAGCTCGACAATAGACCATCAATCTTGCCACTATCTTTATAAAAAGCCGCTGTTTGATGAGAGTTTTCTCCATAACGTAAGGCTTGAACTAATTTGGCTGAAATAGTTAACTCTTCTGGATAAATAACCTCTTCAGAAATTTGACGAGCTAGATAATTACTAATTAAACTATCATAATATGCAGTATGGCTAAATGCCTTCTGAGATAGCTTAAGTCTCGTAATATTATCAACATTGCCGTTAATGCTTATTTGATGTAAAATTTCAGTATAATCACTGGGATTTGTAACAATCACTACATTACGATGATTTTTACTACTAGCCCTTATCATAGCAGGACCACCAATATCAATATTTTCAATTGCATCTTCAAAAGTACAATTATCTTTGTTAATGGTTGCTTCAAAAGGATATAAATTTACGCATACTAAATCAATTGGAGTTATATTATGTGTTTTTAATTGTTCAAGATGATTTTTATCATCGCGTCTAGCTAGTATCCCACCGTGGATTTTAGGATGTAGCGTTTTAACACGCCCATCTAGAATTTCTGGAAATTCAGTGATTGAAGCTACCTCAATTGCTGGGATATTATTTTGAACAAGAAACTTATATGTCCCACCAGTAGATAGTATTTCGATATTTAATTTATGTATGCCATTAGCAAATTCTAATAATCCGTTTTTATCAGAAACACTAATTAACGCACGTTTAATATTATTCATTATTTTCCTTAAAAATAGGGTATGGATTCCAGATTCTACAAAACAGCATTTTATTCATACCTAAGATTTATGATTACTCAATTTACACCAGCATTATATATAGTGCGTTATTATCGCACATTTACACCTCGTATTTTATGGTAATATTATACCTGTAATTTATTAAATGAGTAATTAAAATGGATGGAATTGTCATTCTTATTTCGGGGCGTGGTAGTAATTTAGCTGCCATTTGCAAAAATGGTTTAGCAAATCAAATAAAATGCGTTATTAGTAATAAAGCTGATGCTCTTGGGCTAAATATCGCTAAAGAATTTAACATTCCCACTGAAATTATCGATCATAAACCATATAAAAGCCGAACTGAGTTTGATCTAAACCTTTCAAAAACAATAGACAAATATAACCCAAAAATTGTAGTTCTTGCAGGATTTATGCGTATTTTAAGCTCATACTTTGTAAATCATTACCTAAATCGCTTAATAAACATCCATCCATCTTTATTACCAGCATTTATCGGAATAAATGCTCAAGAACAAGCCCTATCAGAAAAAGTAAAAGTAAGTGGGGTTACTGTCCACTACGTAACAGAACAGCTAGACTATGGACCTATAATCGCTCAAGGAGTAGTCAAAGTTTTACCTAATGATACTTCCGATAGTTTGTCAAAGCGTATTCTTGAAATCGAACATATCATATACCCTTTTATCATATCAAAAATACTTATGAACCAAACTAAAATAATCAATCAAAAATATGTAGAAGTTATATCTGATGAAAATGATACTAGCATCCTTGGTAAGTACCAATCTCAGATTTATTATTAACACACCTAAACTCTGGAAGTTATAATGGCAAAACTATTTCTTATTCCAACAACTCTATCTAATCCAATTAATGGACATGCGCTAAACAATGAACAATTAACTTTAATTAATCATCTAACTATTTTTATAGTAGAAACCGCCAAAATCGGACGCCAACACCTAAAGCAATTAAACTTAAGTAACTTATTACAAAATCTCACGATAATGGAATTAAATAAACATCAGCAAAACCTAGTAGAATTAATTAATCCCCTACTTAATGGTCGTGATATAGGACTTCTTTCAGATTGTGGTTTACCTGCAGTAGCTGACCCTGGGAACCAAATAGTTCGACTCGCTCATGAAAATAATATTGAAGTCGTACCATTAATTGGTCCCAGCTCATTATTACTTGCTCTAATGAGTAGTGGTGTAAATGGGCAATCCTTCGCTTTTAATGGCTATTTACCAATAGATAAGCTTGAACGTAAACAAAAACTAGATTACCTAATACTCGGGGTTAATAAAATGTCGCAAAGCCAGATAATTATCGAAACACCATTTAGAAATCAGCAACTATTAGAAACTCTAGTACATCAATTACCCAATAATTTTATTTTGAGTTTGGCTATAAACCTAATGAATCAAGAACAAAAACTAATAAGCCACACAATTAAGCGATGGAATAATTTATCTAATCTACCAGATATTAATAAACAAGAAGTTGTCTTTGTATTTGGAGTTTAGGTGGTGGGCACCATATTCCCAAACTCTATACTAACATCTTGTGTGTTTCTAGAATGACGCACAGTGACTACTTCAGCACTTCAGTTAAAATAGCATTTGCTAACTCGCGTGTCGAAAATGAAGAATAATCCTTAAGAATCGTCATATATATAGACTCTTGTACCGTATGATCAAAGTGTGTTTTTAAAATCCCATAAAAATGATCATGAGCAATTATTATCAAATTCTCATATTTATTGGCATTTTTAGAATGTTTTAATATTAAAGCAATTTCTTTCGCAAAATCATCCTTTGTTACTTCTCTAGGGTTGGTTTTTGGCTGATAGGTAGAGCCTTCACCTGAAGCATAAGTTTTATACCTCCCTGGGCTATGTTCCTCCAACTCATGAGACCTTAGGCGACTGGCTTCATGATTTAATTCTTGGATAAAGGTTAAATTTGGATTATGTAAGTTATCGTTACACGCAAATACTTTAAATTTGCTAGCATTGGTAACAACTACCCAGTATTTATTTTCATATAGATTCATAGCTTTCTTTCTTTTAGTATAGTATGTATATTACTCTTCATACTATACTAAAACCAACTAAATATTAAAGGTAAAATTTATGCCATGAATTTATAAACCTTGCATCAAGCTCTGAGGCTCAAAATTATATGTGGTCAAAGAAGGTTATATATTTATCTCCGTCATGATAAGCATATAATGCCTGAGCTTCCAGAGTTGAACCTGTTGCTACATTCCCAAACTTATCTAAAGCAATTAATCCTACATAGTAACCTTTATCATTGCTTTCAGAAATAGCTTTATTAACTGCAACATTTAGAGCCATTCCATCTTCTACTCGCGTATTAGCTTTAGCAGCAACTGCCAAATTAATAATCTGTTCTCCTATACCAGTACATGCTATTCCCATACTACTAGTTGCATAATTACCGGCAACTGTAGCACTATCACCTACGCGCCCTGGAACTTCAAACCCAACACCACCAGTTGAGGTAACGGCACAAATAACACCTTTGGTATCTAATGTAACCACACCAACAGTACCAGTCAAACCCTTTTTAAACTCCAAATATTCTTCATAGCGCCTAGGGGTAATTGGATTATAGTAAGGAATGTTGAGTTTTTCTCGTGCAAATTTGGTAGCCATTTCACCTGCCATAATGCTATGCTGCTCTGACATTAAACGATAAGCAACTCTTGATGGATACTGCACATCCTGAATATTCATAACCCCAGCAAATTTATTATTAAAGCTATCAATAATTGAGGCTGACATCCTTACCTGCCCATCTTGTTGTAATCTAGAACCAGTACCAGCATTAAATATGGGATCATCTTCTAATAGATTTGCTGCAAATAATGCTGCTGCTATAGCATCATCACATTTTAGTAGATTTTCATGAGATTTTTGAATAATCTGTAACAAATGCTCATGATAGGTAGCAAAGCTAGTATTCGCATCTTCATGTGCACCACAACCACCATGAACTATTATACTTGCCTTCGTCATTATTAAATATACTCCTAAACTAATTAATCAATATGGGTATGCCATAGAACTTAAAAACTTTCGTTATGGATACAGTAAATTATTTAATAAGTTTCTAACAGTAAGTGCAACTTCAGAAGCTAAAACACCATTATAACCTATTGAATTTGATAAAGACTCTGCTGCACTACCATGTAAAAACACTGACAACCTAAGAGCATTAGATAAGTCCATTCCTTGAGCTACAAATGCCGCAATTATGCCACATAATGTATCTCCTTGCCCCGCATTTGATAATGCCATATTCCCAGTTTGATTAAGATATACATTATCATTGTCTTTTATTAATGAACCAGCACCCTTTATTAAGGTTACTGCATTACATTTGAGATATAAATTATTTAAGGCTTTAAATCGATTTCTATTGATATCCATAACTGCCATTTTTAATAACCTTGCAGCTTCACCTGGATGCGGCGTAATAATTTTATTTGATAGTTCCCTAAACTGCGATTCTAACTCAGGATATTTCGCTATCAAATTTAGTGCATCAGCATCAAAAATAAACTTAGTTTGTGATTTGTTTTTTAATATTTTTCGTAAGAAACTAATTGCGACTTGGTTTTTTCCAAACCCAGGTCCAACTACAACTACTGAATATTGCTCTATGTTTTTTAAAACCTCTTTGGGTTTAGCCCGCATCAGTTCCGGCATAACCATATCAGAGGAGAAACGTTTATCTAATGGACATAAAATCACTTTGCCACTACCACAAAGCATCGCGGCACGACCAGCGAGATACAAAGCCCCATGCATTCCAACATTACCACCAACAATTGCAACCGTACCAAAGGTGCCTTTATTTGTATTATACGCTTTACGTACTAAATACGAATAATCAATAGTACTTAAATCATTAGATAATACATCAGGCATAATAGCTTTTGCTATTTTAAAATCATCTATATTAACTAATTTTTCAATTGATAATTTGCCTACTAAATCAATACCACTGCCAGTATAAAAACCTGGTTTATCGCTAATAAAAGTGATAGTATGATAAGCCTTAATTGCATGACCACATACTTCTCCAGTAAATGGATCAAGCCCAGTTGGCGTATCAACTGATAAAACAAAACTACCACTTTGATTAACTAAATCAATTAGATTATTTAGCTTTGGGTCAATCTGATGTGTAATGCCTATTCCAATAATCGCATCGATAATTAAATCATATCCAGACAATGATATTGGCGCCTTGGTAAGCACTCTACCTTTTAGTTTAATAAAATCATGAATTAGTAATTCAGTAGTAGGGTTTAAACTACTAGCAACTGGAAATATAACTACCTCATAACCAGCTTTTAGTAAATTAATCGCCGCAATAACACCATCACCTCCATTGTTACCACGTCCAACCATTACTAGAATCTTGTCTTTCTTGGAACTATTCTTGGTAACCCAAAGTGCAATTTTAGCACCAGCTAAATCCATTAGATTTAATTTAAACTTATTAATCGCATCAGCTTGGATATGGCGGATTTGTGCGATACTTAAAAAACAGTTTGGCATAACTTACTACTTACTTAATAGCTGTTGCAGTTCACCTGATTCGTACATTTCAGCTATAATATCAGATCCACCGATGAATTCACCATTAATATATAATTGCGGAACAGTTGGCCAATTAGAGTAATCTTTTATACCTTGAAGAATTTCATCATCAGCAAGTACATTAATACTTAAATAGTCTTTCTTAAATAAGGATAATATCTTAGCTGCACGCCCCGAAAACCCACACAAAGGAAACTTGGGATCACCCTTCATATACAGCACAATCTTATTATCAGTTACTTGTTGTTTAATTTTTTCTAATACTGTCATTTTATCACCTATAAAAATATTATTAACTTTTGAATAAATTAAGTTTTTTTGCTACTTTAGTATAAGATAATCTGAGATAATCAGGTAATCCATTACTATATTCTGGGTAATCCTCCCCATAAATCAATGGTTCTATATACTCCCGACATTTCTTGGTTATATTAAACCCTTCTTCATCTATAAAATCTCGCGGCATAAATTTCTCTTTATTTGCTATATCTACTAGTGGTGCATGACTCACCTCCCACAAATAAGGCTCTATTGAAACACGTTTGATATACGCCATTATAGCATTTTTCCCATCAATTGCAAACTCCACACCCGCATAACCTACACAATACGCTTGCTCTACATCAGTCTTTGAGGCTAAATGTCTTGCTGAACGTTGTAGATAATCTGCAATAGCAAAATGCTGTTTTAATCCAAGTTTTGATTGAATTAAATCAGATAATATACTAGCAACACCACCTAATTTTGCATGCCCAAAATCATCCTGAATATTTGCTGCTTCCCCAAGACTAACTCCATTTTTATCTCTAATCCCTTCTGAAGCAGCTATTACACAATAACCAACACTATCGACAACGGCTTTAACTTTATTTAAAAACCTCTCTTCTTCAAAAACTATTTCGGGAAACAATATTATATGTGGTGGAACATCGCTACTAGTACTTGCCAATCCACAACTAGCTGCAATCCACCCTGCATTCCTCCCCATTACCTCAAGGATAAATACCTTAGTTGAACTAGCATACATTGATTTTAAATCAATACCAGCCTCTCTTATAGATGTTGCTACATATTTTGCAACTGAACCAAAACCTGGGCAATTATCAGTAACTACCAAATCATTATCTATGGTCTTTGGAATATGAACCGCTTTTATAGGATAACCTAGTTGTTCAGCAATTTGGGATACTTTAAGACAAGTATCCGCAGAGTCATTCCCACCATTATAAAAAAAGTATTCAATATTATAAGCTGCAAATACTTCAATAATTCTCTCGTATTCTTTGCGACTTTGTTCCAAACTTTTTAGCCTATACCTACAAGAACCAAAGACCCCACCTGGTGTTTGACGAAGTTTTTTTACATCAATTTCGCTTAATGAAGTTGTATCAATTAATTCTTCATTAAGCACTCCAATAATACCATTTTCAGCGGCATATAAAATACCTTTATTATGAGCCCTCCAACTACTAATCACTCCTGCAGCAGAAGCATTAATAACCGAGGTAACTCCTCCTGATTGAGCATAAATCGCATTAGCCATAATTAACACCCTTATTAATATTTATTGCAAATTCTATTGCATGAATCAAGCTTTCACTATTAGCTAAGCCAGTTCCAGAAAGATTAACCGCAGTTCCGTGATCTACTGACGTACGAATTATTGGCAAGCCAAGGGTAACATTTATTCCAGACTCAAACCCTGAATACTTCAACACAGGCAAACCCTGATCATGATACATTGCCAGAATAACATCATATTTTCCTGCATCTAAAAAGATACTGTCTGCAGAATAGCTACCGCTTATATTATAGCCTCTATTAATCCAATCATTAATAACTGGATTAATAATTTCTATTTCTTCTAGCCCAAGATAACCACCATCTCCAGCATGTGGGTTTAATCCACAAACGGCAATCTTTGGATTAAATATTTTATATTTATCTTTAAAGTAATCAATAATTATTTTAAGGGTTTGATTCAAATTGTCTTTAGTTATTTGTAGTGCCACATCTTTTAAAGGTAAATGTGTAGTTAGGAGTGCTACTTTCATATCCTTATTTGCTAACATCATCACAACTTTATCAATACCAAATTTCTGTGCTAGATACTCAGTATGCCCCAAAAACTTTATTCCTGATTGATTAATTATTTCTTTATTAACTGGTGCTGTAACTATAGAGTTTGCCAAATCTCTCTTACATAAATCAATTGCCAAATCAAGTGTTTTTAATACATAAACCGAATTACCCTGATTCAAAACCCCAGCAACTACTATATTGGGACACTCTATATGTAGCACTCTTAAATTTGTTGAAGGTTTTAAATAGGGTAAGCTATCAACCTCAACAACTTCAATTAATACATTTTTATTTAAAATCTTAGCACGTGATTTTAAGACATTTACATCCCCAATAACAACTATTTCTTGACTAAATTTATGCTTAATAATATCAAGACAAATATCTGGGCCAATTCCTACTGGCTCTCCCATTGTAACTAAAATCGGATACATTTTATTACTCATCATTCATTTTAACATAAGCAGCATCACGAATATTTCTTTGCCACTCAATATATAAAGTATTTGCCTTGCTATCATGAATTTCCTGACGTATTTCAGCTTTTTCCCTATCATCAGATAAATTTACATCACGAGTCCCAAGAACTTCAAGAATATGCCAACCAAAACCTGAATGTATCGGTTGACTTATAACCCCAATAGGCGTATTAATCACAGCACTTTCAAATACAGGAACCGTATCTCCACGACTAACCCATCCAAGATCACCTCCTTTGATACTACTGGTATCTTCTGAATATTTTTTTGCTAAACCTGCGAAATTATAACTTTCTATTTGAGGGTTTTTAGCATTTTCTAAAATCTTATTACGAATCCCAATAATCTTCTGGTGTGCTTCATTATCACTTGTTGCATCATTAACTTTAATTAATATATGCCGTACATGGTACTGATGCACCATCTGAGGGGCACCATGTTTTTTTATATCATTAACTTTAAAAATAAAAAACCCTACTGATAAATGAATAATACTCGTAATTCCCCCGACCCCCACACCATCCAAACTCTTTATGATATCAGGAGGTAGCACTGCATTACTCTTCCACCCCAACACCCCTCCAGTTAAAGCATTTGGAGAATTAGAATATTTAGCTGACACTTTATAAAATGGATTACCATTTTTTAGCTCATTATAAGCTGCTATTGCCAAATTTTGTTTCTGAACTATAACATCTGGACTTGCCTTATCAGGAACTCCTATTATGATATCAGATAAATTATAATCCATCCTATTTTTATAGGCCTCACTATTTAAAACCAGATCCACTTCATGTACATTAACACTAACTCGACCATCCACTTCTCTTTGTTTTAGTTTATCAATTGTAATTTGATCATTAATTTGTTGTTTAAACTTGTCAAATGTGAGACCTTGTTTCATAATATATTGTTTAAACTGTTCTAAATTCATATTATTTTGCCCCGCGATATTATTTATAGCACTTGCAACCTCAGCATCAGTAGTTTTTATTCCAGTTCTTGCTGCAAAATCTAACTCAATTTTTTGCATAATCAGCTCATCAATTACACGCCTACGAATATCATCTGAACTTGGAGGGGTTAAACCTTTTTGCTTATACGTTTGTATCGTTTGAGCAATTTGATCATTAACTTCAACGGTAGTTATCACACCTTTATTAACATACGCTACAATTTTATCTACCGTCGTTAAAGGCAAACTTGAGTTGTAGTTTATGCTTTCATAATTAGCATAATAAGCGGTATTAGCACTTGGTAATGGCATATTTAAAACTATGGACTCTGCCGGTTTATTACTTAGAGCTACTGAAGTTGTAGCATTAGGACCTATCATAATAATAACTATGAAGATTAAATTATAAATATATAGATACATGTCAATAAAGATCCTAACGAATATTGGTAATTGGTGCAAACCCAGGAGTATTAGCAACTGGAATATATCCTGGAATGTTCAAACGTAAATCACTAGTTGGGTCATTTCCTAAATCTGCCAACCCCTTTAATTGGAATTGTAAAAAATAAGCATTTGTTCTTTGCGTAACATTGGTAATATAGTTTTCATAAACCGCTTTTACACCCCAACACCCAGCATTATACTCTAACCCACTTAATAAATTTAGTGCCGTTCCCGCTGTGAAATCATAATTAGCTCGCCCATCAACTAACCAGCGATTGCCATATATTGGCCACTGACCGGACAAATCAAGTGCATACTGGTTTTCATAGGTAATTGGCTGGAATAACTGTCCTGGTGTCAAAGCATAATACAATAAAGGCTGTTGATATTGATAATAAAAACGGGCATTTAATACCTTATATGGTTCTGGATTATATTTAATTGTTGCGTTATACGCATCTACCGTTTGAAAAACCGTACTATACTGAAAATTCAGATTCGAATTAATAGTTGGTGTCCACTTATTACCTAACTCTGCAATCACATTTGGCTGAGGTAAAAACAACTGTGCATTTTGAGTAGTATTTCCATAAATAAAATTATTTTCAGTAGTGATAAAGTAACGATAACCTATACCCCAATTTGAGAACTCCACACCAGTATTATCATTTATTAATTTAGAATTTAGACCAACAGTAATATCATTTGCCATATTTATTCTATCATCCCCAATAAATCTATTTTCACTAAATAATTGGTTTATATTATAAGTAGCTGGTGCAGTGTCAAATACTGGTAAATTACTTTGATTTACTTCTGGAATGTACAAGTAGTACATACGCGGCTCTAATGTCTGAGCATAAGAGCTATTGCCCAAATTAAACGGACGCTCAAAAGTTAAACCACTATCTATTGAACTAATCGGGATATTACGATCTACAACAGAGGAGGTATTTTGAACCCCTGGATATGAAGATAATTGATAATTGGTGTAATTCCAACCAAATTTAGGTGTAATAAAACCCCATTGGTTTTGTATTGGCAAAGTAATGCTTGGATAAATCACACCTCTAGTACCTGTTTGTTGCTGTGCACTCGTAAAATTAGTATATTGGCTATGTAAATTTATCATCAAGCCATCACTTTCTGAAAGTATAGGCTGCGGCTTTACATCAAGAGTAACTTGTGGAGCAACTGCATAAATTGGTGATACTTGCGGCTGATTAATTGGTTGCAGAATTTGAAAACTTTGTATTTCGACACCAAGCACTCCCCAATTGGGAGTATATTTAGCATAAACAGATTGGTTTAAGTTTATATTGTTAACTGTGGAATTAAAATTACCAAAATTAACAAAATAGTTATTATCTGATACTCTATTATAATCATAACCAACGTATAAATTTGGTAAAACTGTATGGTTATCTATAAAATGATTATAGTATCGATACTGACCTGTTGCCATATCCTGTGGCACTTGTTCGGTGTATAATACCCCACTACCATTAGTATTTTGATACCGAAACTGGTCTGTTAACATAAAACCATCAGCAGTATAAAACTTACCCTCTATTGTCATATCATAGTTTGGTGCTATATTCCAATAATAAGGCAATCCAACAAATATAGAATTATCAGTCGTAGAATTAGAAAACTGACTATTAATAAATCCGTACTCTGGATTTAAAAACCCAGACTTTCTAACCCCAAGAGGAAACTGAAAGTAAGGTAATGAAGCTATCTGAGTTGACTCCACATAAAATTTGGCATTTCTAGCATTACCTTGAGAATCTTGATAATCGAAAGTTGTCGAATCCGAAGTAATATGCCATGCTGGATTATTTGGGTCGCACGTCGTTAGGTAGCCATTATTAACTTGCAACTGTTTTTTATTGATTAACCGAATCGATCCTCCATTAGCGTACATATCGTCCCTAGTATCTTTTAAAGTTGCCTCTTTAATTACCCCAGTATTTAAATCCATGTAATAATCAATCCATTTACCCTCAATAACGCTATATTCTTTAGTTAAAACAATATTACCACCGGCAACCACATGTTTAGTTGGTTCATCAAAAGATAGCCAGTCTGAGGCGATAGTATCTCCACCTCGATACGCTTCTACACGTCCACTAGCAAAGCTAGTGCCATCTTTTTGCCCCGCAATACTATCTGCCTTCATAATCATAGATGTTGACTCAGATACTTTGGTACTAGCTACCGTATCGGCTCCAGATTGTTGATACCAATAATAATCACGGGCATCACATGATGGGTAATTATGAGTATTACTCGGAACTAAAGAATCTAGAGATTGAAGATTACTATCATTTGCTCCATATGCAACATAAGAAATAGAGCTAAAACTCAGACAAGCTATTAGCAATCTTAAATACTTACGCAAATGAATCATTAATTATTTTACCAATATAAATTATTTTAGGACTACAATATTGTGCGGATTTTATTTAAATACTTAATAGTTATGCTAAAATCCCTATATTATATCAAAAATTGGATGGTTAGACGATTGAAATCACATAATATTGTTGCTATTGCAACTGCAAATGGCTATGCTGGAGTTGGTATAATTCGTATTTCAGGTGCTGATGCTCTTGAGATAGCTTACCGACTAACGCTTCATAAAACTTTAACTCCAAGATTTGCAACTTATGCAAAATTTCACTCGTCTCAAGGCGAAGTTTTAGACTCTGGATTAGTTATTTATTTCAAATCGCCAAACTCTTTTACTGGTGAGGATGTAATTGAATTACAAGGCCATGGTAGTCCTATCGCACTTAAAATGATTGTACAACGCTGTTTGGAACTGGGATGTCATATGGCAGAACCTGGTGAATTTAGCAGACGAGCTTATCTTAATGGCAAAATTGATTTAGTACAAGCTGAGAGCATTATAGATTTAATTCATGCTGAGAGTGAAGCAACTGCCAAAGGAGCTCTCAAATCTTTACACGGAGAGTTTTCGCGTCAAATAAATGTCATTAATGAACAACTAATTGATTTACGAATGTTTGTTGAAGCTACACTTGACTTCCCTGAAGAAGATATTGAGTTTATCGCGAACGCCAAAATACGTGATAAATTAACTCTTTTAGTAGAATCAATGCAACATTTACTATCTAATACTAATCAAGGAGTATTACTTAACAACGGGGCTAATATCGTAATTATTGGTCGTCCCAATGTTGGTAAGTCTAGCCTGTTGAATGCTCTTGCCAATCAAGATATCGCGATAGTTACCGATATTGCTGGAACTACTAGGGACATTGTAAAAGAAAAAATTATTATTAATAGTCTTCCATTTAATATCATTGATACCGCAGGAATTCGTGACACCTCTGATGTAGTTGAAAGAATTGGAATTGAACGAGCTTTTAACGCTGTTAATAGTGCGGATATATGCTTGGTATTAGTTGATGCAACTATTGGTTTAACCACTGCTGACACTAATATGCTAAATTCTGTACCATCAACAATTCCCAAAATATTTGTCCATAATAAGGTTGATCTTTTGGGTTTTGAACCAGATCTTGGACAAGATATAAGTGATACCCATATCTATATTTCAGCCAAAGTAGGTACTGGGATTGATAACCTACGCACTGAAATTTTAGCAACAGTTGGATTTGATAGTAATAATAGCGATGTATTTATCGCTAGAACTCGTCATTTAGATGCAATTAGACGAAGTATCGAACATATACATTTTGGGTTTCATCATTGGAGTAGTTTAGAAATCCTAGCTGAAGAGCTACGATATGCACATAATAGTCTTAGTGAAATCACTGGGGAATTTAGCTCGGATGACCTACTAGGTGAAATCTTTAGCAGATTTTGCATCGGAAAGTAAACATCTAAGTCTAGTATTTGATAATATTAACTGATATGGCTCCTTCATTACCTGTTAACCACCGAAAAAATTAACCTTTTGTCTAGGGAAACAATTTAGGGAATTGCTGTAGTAAACAATATTTATTAGGATAATAAATTAAGAAGCGTTGCTATTAGCATCAACTAGGCTGACACTAACTGTGGTTGAGATACCCTTTTCTTGCATAGTAACACCAACTAATTGATTTGCAATCTCCATAGTTAGGCGATTGTGGGAAATATATATAAACTGCGTATTTACTGACAGTTCTTGTACCAAACGGCAAAAACGAACGGTATTAACATCATCAAGTGGTGCATCAACCTCATCCAGAAGACAAAATGGTGCTGGGTTTAGACTAAATAATGCAAAAATAAGACTCATTGCAGTAAGCGCTTTTTCACCACCAGATAATAAATGAAGAGAAGTATTTTTTTTACCTAGTGGTTCAGCATAAATCTGTAACCCCGCAAGTAATATATCCGACTCGGTTAGTTCTAATCGAGCACCACCACCACCAAATAAAACCTTAAAATAATGATTAAAACCTTGATTAACCCGAGTGTAAGTGTCATTTAACAGCCTGCGACTCTCATTATCAATTTGCCCTATTGCTGAGTTTAGTACCGCTCCTGCATCTCTAAGATCATTTAGTTGCATAACCAAATTATCATATTTTCGTTGCGACTCATCCAAATCTTCAATAGCTTTTAAGTTTACTAAGCCCAAAGCTTCAATTTGTAACCGGAGTTTTTTTATTCCATCATCCATTTGATTAAGAGTTAATTCATTAGCATCTAATATTTCACTAACATTATAATCATCAACCCCTAACTCAGAGATGTTAGTTTCCAGACTTTGAATCGATAATCGATATTCTTGTTGTTTTAGAGTTAAAGCGTTTAGTTTTTCTTCAATAACCGCTTTCTCAGAATTATGTCTATTTTGACTTTGTTTCATCTGGTTTTGTTTATTTAGTATTGCTTTACATACTATTTTTTGATGTTGAATATTTTCTAAAACCAGATTTATTTTTTGTTGAAGAGAGTCAATTTCACTAGTCTTGTCATTTTGCTTTAAAGACTCAATTTCATTATCAAAAGCTTCAATACGACTATTAACCCCAGATAACCCAGACTCTTTTTCAACTATTAATAATGTTGATGACTTTAGTCTTTGTTCAAGTAATAATCTATCAGAATTTAACTGTTTAATTAATAAACTAATGTCATCCACCAAAGCCTTTATCTCTTGATAGCTATTTTGAAGCATCTGATGTGATGCTTGTACTAAACCATATTCACTGGCTATTGATTTACAAAATTGAGTATCACTAATAGCCTTTGATTCAATAGCTACTATCCCTTCATTTAATATAGCTATCTCTTTTTGTAATTGCTCTTTTTCTTGGTTCATCTTAGTTATTTGTAATTCATTATTTAAATAGATTTGCTCTTGGCGCGTATATTCTAACTGTAATTTGTGAGCCTTAGTATTTAAATTTGATAATCGATCCGAGTTTTCTTTTATTTCTAATTCTAACGACACTATATTATCTAATAACTCCGAATGCCGCCTCATAACTTCATCTAAATATTTTGATAGTTTTGATAATTCTTCATTTAAGCCCTTTAACTCCTGCTGACGTTCTAATACCTGAGAACCACCAAGATTTGCATTAAATATTACATATTTATCAGTTAATAAATGACCATCAAGAGTTACAATCTTAGTAAAGCCATCTTTTAGCAATTCCCGAGCTTCTTTGTAATCCATAGCTATTACATACTCATTTAAAATTGCAACTAAATTAATATCCTCAATGCCTCTCACAACAAAAGCTAATGATTTTGAATCAATTTCAATTTTATTTTCACTCTTACCAAACCAAAGTGCAAGCTTATTCTCTGGTAATTTAAGTAACTCATCTAAATTATCCAGCTTAGTAGCTGATAGGATATTACCAATTGCTACTTGAACGGCAACTTCATAACCCTTAGTAACAGTTATCATCGACCATAGTTGACTACCTGGCGTCCGCAAAATATCATCTAACTTATCTATCTTAGCTGATTGTTGAATTAATTCATCAATGGTTACAATCTTGGAACTAAGGACTGAAATTTGGCGCTTTAATTCATTAATCGTATTGTGCTCAGATGTTTTTTGCAGATATAACTGTTTCTTAATGTCTTTTTTGACTTCTAAATTAATATTAAGCACTTTAATATCTTCGCTTAATTTACTAATTTCATCCTTAATTACCATGTAACTACTATCAAGAGTCATTACCCTAGACTCAAACCCATCTAATCGTTTAAGCAGATTTTGTAATTGGTTTTGTTTATGGGATATGGTATTATTTTGTAAATCTATTGAATGCTTTGTTGATTGTAATTTATTTGCTAAGTCTATAACCTTGCTATTTGACAACTTAAAATCATTATCAATATTAACAAATTTTGTGGTAACCACCTCAAGCTCTAACTCTTTAGTACTAAGGGTCTTTTTATTCTCATCTAACAGATTTTTCGTATCATTAAGTCCAGTATTTAAAACTTCAATTTGAATTTTTATTTCAGGAACCGAGACTTTTAAATGCTCTTTTTCATTTAGTAGTTTTTGTATAGTATGTTGGTTATTTTTTCTACGTTCATCAAGTATAGTTATATTTAAGCGTAATTCATTAAACTCCTCATCTAATAATTGTAACTGCCTCTCTTCTATTGCTTTTTTTTGATGCAAATCATTAAATTCATTCTGGCTTAGCTGAGATATATTGGAAATATTAGCTAATTTCTTGTTTAAATCACTAATATTTTGATTTACACAATCTAAAGATGCTCGTGCTGTATCTATCTTAACAACTAATTGCTTTAGCTGTAAATCTAAAAGTGTTGCTTTTAAAGCCTGATATTCTTTTGCTGATTTAGCTTGACTGGCTAAATGACTAATACCATCTTCTAATTGCCCTTTGACGTCATCAAGTCTTACTAAGTTTTCTTGGGTATACTGAAGCCTTGATAATGTTTCTTTTCTCTTTTCTCTATACTTAGACACTCCAGCAGCCTCTTCTAGATACATCCTCAGATCTTCAGGTTTCGCATCAATAATACGCGAAATCATCCCCTGCTCTATTACTGCATACCCCTTAGAACCAACCCCAGTACCTAAGAATAACTCAGTTATGTCTTTTTTTCTTACACTTTGATTATTGATAAAATAATTAGATTCGCCATTTCTTGTTAAAATACGCTTAATTGCTATTTCAGAGTACGTATTCCATGCACTTGATAATAATCTTTGACTATTATCAAAGATGAGTTCAACACTTGCTCGAGATACTGCAGGTCGATTGATAGAACCGTTAAAAATAATATCTTGCATTGATTCACCACGAAGCTGTTTAGCCGAAGACTCTCCAAGCACCCAACGCACCGAATCAATAACATTTGATTTACCGCAACCATTTGGTCCAACAATACCAACTAGTTGACCTTGGATATTAACTATGGTTGGATCCACAAAAGATTTAAATCCGGCTAATTTAATCTGTGATAATTTCATTAGAAATTATTCCCCAATTGCTATGCCTTCACGTCTTTTATCAGCTGCACCAACCCACTCACCCTTGATACGAAGTATGTTTACTTCACCACTCACTAAATCTTGTTCTTTAACTTCCTCATCATGTTGATTCATGTCTGGGATAAGTTTTAATAAATTAGTTCCTGATTCAAAAACTGATGGAGTATTAGTCGAGCACAAATTTCCATAACTTGAAGCCTGTAATGGATTTTGCCCCATATCTAGCATCTGAATTAAACTTTTAGCTACGTAACAAATAATTTGACTGCCTCCAGGAGAGCCTGCTACAGATATCAGATTATTATTCTTATCAAATACCAAAACTGGTGTAATTGATGAACGTGGCCGTTTCTTTGACTCAACTCGATTAGCAACTGGTTTACCACCTACTACAGACTCAAACGAAAAGTCAGTTAATTCATTATTTAATAAAAAACCATCTACAAAAGTATGACTACCAAATTGATTTTCTATAGTAACCGTCATTGATACTGCATTATTATCTTTGTCTACAATCGCAATAGAAGTTGTACCTGGTTTTTTATTACTCGCATCCGACGCATAAGTCTTATCAATACCCTCAGGTACTCCAGGAGCTGTTGGAACACTAAGAGCCTTATTAGTAATTAATTTACTTCTTTTATTAATGTAATTTTTATCAAGAAGCCCCATAACAGGCTGCTTCACAAAACTTGGATCAGCAAGATATTGATTTCGATCACTAAAAGCTAACTTACTAGCTTCTAAAAAATAATATACCCAATCTGGATTTTGTACATCACTAACATGTGACACATTACCATAAATTAACAATAACTCTTCAAGCGTAACCCCACCACTACTTGAAGGCGGTACCGAACAAATTTTATACTTATCACGATACCAACTACATATCGGTCTATAAGTAATTACTCTATACTTAGCTAAGTCATCTAAATCATATATCTTAGCATTAGCTTTTTTATTAATCGCCTCAACAATATCACGAGCTAATTCTCCATGATAGAAATCATCAGGATTATTAGCGATTCTTTTAAGACTTTTAGCATAAGCAGGATTTTTTATAATCGTACCAATTGGCTTAGGTTCATTATTACTAGTGTAATATAATTCACGTACCCCATCTAGATTAGGTAGAGAGTTTTTTTCAGATTCAAGTAAACCATAAAGACGTGGACTCAATGGATAGCCATCTAGTGCAAGTTGTATTGCTGGGGCAAATAATTTGTCCCAAGTAAGCCTACCTTGACGTTTATGCATTTCATAAAAAAGTGCCACTTCCCCAGGTACTCCAACAGCATGGGCTGTCTTATATGCTATATCAAAAGGAAGAGGCTTACCATCTTTATCCAAAAACCAATTCGAATTTGCTGATTTTGGTGCTATTTCACGACCATCAAAAGCAAGTGTATGATGATTTTGATAGGTAATAGCATAACCGCCACCACCAAGCCCTGAACTTTGAGGCTCAGTTAGCCCCAGAACAAACCCTGCTGCAATTGAAGCATCAATTGCATTACCACCCTCATCTAAAATAGTCTGGGCAGCTTTACTTGCCCACGGGTTATTAGTTACAACCATACTATTCTTACCAGATACTAGCTTTTTTTGCTCATAGAAGGTTTTTTCTTCAGGAGCAATACTACTATCAACTGCGTATACTTTAGCTATAATAGTTAGTAGAATTAAGGATTTTTTAATTTTTACCACCTAATTTAATGTGGGGTAGTCAGTGTATCCAAGGGCACCAGCACCATAAAACGTTTCAGGTTTTGGAGTATTTAAGTTACTATTTAATAGCAATCTCTTTGGTAAATCAGGATTTGAAATAAATAACTCTCCGAATGCTACCGCATCCGCATCTCCAGCATTAATCAGTAACTCTGACGTAGATTTTGTCAACATTTGGTTCATTATATAAATACCACCAAATTCTTTTTTTAGCTTTGCACCTATTGAATTATCATCTTGTTTTTCCCGTGCACAAATAAAAGCAATCTTACGCTTGCCAAGCTCACGCGCAATATACGAAAACGTGGCTAACGGGTCAGAATCTCCCATTGTGTGTCCATCACATCTTGGTGCTAAATGCATTCCTACACGATTAGCCCCCCATACAGAAATAACTGCATCAGTTACCTTAAGCATAAGTCGTGCACGATTTTCTAAACTACCACCATAAATGTCAGTACGTTTATTTGAAATATCTTGTAAAAACTGATCTAATAAATAACCATTCGCCCCATGAATCTCAACACCATCAAATCCAGCTTTTTTAGCATTAACTGCACCAAGGCGATATGCTTCAACTATATCAGATATTTCCTCAAGCTCAAGCGCTCTTGGAACTACAAAATCCTTCATCGGACGCACTAAACTTACATGTCCGCTAGGTGCTATAGCACTTGGTGCAACAGGTAGTTTGCCATCTAAATAAATAGGATCTGAAATACGTCCAACGTGCCATAATTGTAAAAATATCTTGCCGCCTTTTTTATGTACTGCTTCAGTTACTAGCTTCCAGCCATCAACTTGTGCATCAGACCAAATACCCGGAGTATTTGGATAACCAACACCCATTGGGGTAACTGATGTTGCTTCACTAAGAATTAGACCGGCACTAGATCTTTGAGCATAGTATTGCGCCATTAACGAATTAGGTACTCTATTATTAATTGCACGACATCTTGTAAGTGGAGCCATAATTATACGATTACTTAACTCTAAATCACCAACTTTCAGTGGCTTAAATAATATTGAATCTTGCATATTTAATAAATCCTTTATTGAGCTTGGGTTATATTTAAGTCTAGGGGATTGCTCCCAGCCTTCGGATGCGATGGCTGAGATATTTTAATAATTTTCAACTACTCAGTCGCTCTAATGTCTTCTTTAAACTTCTGAGCTTCTTTTCTATCTAAGTCACGGGTTTTACTCTTATAATGAGTAATTGCACGAGCTAACTCATCTTTTAATATATCAATAGCCTCATATAATTCTTCAGACTCTTCGCGTGCACCAAAATTTTTTTCAGGGCTATGAATACTTACTTCGGCATAAAAAATTTTACCATGATTATGATGATTCGACACCTTACCTAAACGAGCATTGAAGGTAACTTCATCAGGGTTTGGCAAATACTTCTCTAATGACATCATCTTGTCTGCTAAGTATGTTTTTATTGTATCTGTTAACTCAAAATCTTTACAAAAAATTGATAAATTTTTCATGATGTACTTCCTTTTCAAATTAAATATTTTTATTTAAACCTTAACACTCGAATAAATCGGTTATATTTTTTAAAACCTTATATAGTTATTATATCGCAAATTCATTTATATTACTAGTACCTTTAGCGTAATTTTATAAATTTACTAGTGCTATGGGAAAACACCCTCTATTACCAAAATATCAAAACTCGAATTGCCGCCAGATTTTGAAGGTAATCAATAGAAGCTACCTTTGGTTAATGTAAACCCAAATTTGTTAAGCCAGCCACCTAAATCTTAACCTTAAAAAGTAGCTTGAATGATAGTAATACGTATTATAATGTGCTACTAGGGTACAGTCTAATTTTTTAGATTCATTAGGGTTAGAATAATATGTTAAAGCTTGAAATTATAATTACTTTATTAGCTCTTTTGGTTGGTCTATATTCAATTGCCACTAAATTTAAGCTCCCATACCCAATCTTATTGGTTATTGCAGGACTAGTAATAAGTATTATTCCAAAACTACCTACTATCCAACTAAATCCTAACATGGTATTTTTAATTTTTCTGCCACCTTTATTATATGAGGCAGCTTATAATACTTCATGGCACAATTTCAAACGCTTAAAACGCCCAATATTATTTTTAGCTGTTGGACTTGTCTTATTTACAACTGTTGGAGTTGCTGTGATAGCCCACTATATAATCCCAGGGTTTACATGGCCACTTAGCTTTTTACTTGGAGCTCTGGTATCGCCCCCTGATGCTATTACCGCTATTAGTATCACCAAATATCTAAAGTTACCCAAACATCTAGTGACTATACTAGAGGGCGAAAGCTTAATTAATGATGCCTCAGCATTAATTATTTATCGCTATGCACTATTATCTGTCACCAGTAGCCAGGTATTTAATCTAAATAATGCTTCATTAGTATTTTTCATTGTGTCTGGTAGTGGTGTTTTTATTGGAATCATGGTTGCTTATACTATAGGTCATATCCACCGCGGAATAGAAAATCCAACAGCAGAAACTATAATTTCACTCATCACACCATTTGTGGCTTATTTAATCGCAGAACTATTTGATGTATCTGGTATTCTTGCGGTTGTATCTTCAGGAATGTTTCTTGCTTGGCAATCTCCTGAAATTTTATCTTTTGAAACGCGATTTAAAATTAAAGGCTTTTGGGATATAGTAGTATTTTTATTAACTGGTATCGTATTTATTATGATAGGACTTCAACTACCAACTATCTTAGAAGACTTAAATGACTACACCATATTATCACTTATCGGATATGGTTTATTAATTAGTTTAGTAGCAATAATATCCCGTATTGCTTGGGTATTTACCTTATACTCGCTCTCTATGATAATAAGAAAAAACCGCCAAACTAGATGGCGTGAGCTATTTATAATCTCTTGGGCAGGTATGCGCGGAGTGGTTTCTCTAGCAGGAGCATTGGCAATTCCATTAACAATAAACCATAACACCCCATTTCCAATGCGAAAAGAAATATTATTTATAACTTTTATTGTAATTTTAGTCACACTTGTGTTTCAAGGCTTGAGCCTACCATTTTTAATACGCTTATTGAAATTAGCCGATTCATCTAGCAACGACACAGATAAAATAAATGAAAACAATCTAAGATATACTATACTCCAAAATAGTCTAAATTATATCGATAATCAATTATCGCAGAAATTTCCACCACATGTTATTCATAAAATACGTACTTTAGTTTGCCAAAGAGCTGAAGATACAAAAAACAAAATTGAAAATAATAACATGGGCGAACATGATTTATATCGTTTACAGTTTTATGAATGTGAAATGGAAATATGGTTGCACCAAAGACGATCTTTGATTCAACTACATAAAGAAGATATCTATAGTGATGAGATTATCAGAAAAATAGAACAAGATCTAGATATATATACTATGCGAACTCATGCAACCATCAAACTACTAAGAAGTCGCAAACCTAAATAGTTACTTGTTCAATAGCTGCAATATCTGCTCTTTAACAACATCAACTTGTTGAGTACCATCTATTTTTATGTACTTTACATTACTTAATCTATTATAGTAAGCAATCAATGGCTCCGTTTGATTCATATACACCTGAAGCCGGTTTTTTATAGTCTCTTCTTTATCATCATCCCTCTGGATTAGTTCTTCTCCAGTAACATCGTCTTTAAGCACAGTTTTAGGTGGATTATATTTAATATGATATGTTCGTCCCGACTTTAAATGAACACGACGCCCAGATAAACGCGAGATAATCTCAGGAAATGGCACTGCAATTTCAAGCACATAATTAATCAATACCCCAGCTTCTTTGAGGCTATCAGCTTGAGCTATAGTTCTTGGGAAGCCATCAAATAAATAACCATTTTTACAATCCGGCTCCTGTAAGCGTTGTTTAACTAAGCCTATAACAATATCGTCAGACACCAAAGCTCCAGCATCCATAACTGCTTTTGCCTTTAGCCCTAATTGCGTACCTTCTTTAATAGCGTTACGCAACATATCTCCAGTTGAAATCTGAGGAATATTAAATTTTTCACAAATAAATTGTGCTTGTGTACCTTTACCTGCTCCAGGAGCACCCAATAATATAATAGCAATCATTTATTCAATTCCCCCATAAATATGTAATTTTTAGGATCCAAAACTTGTGCTTCGATAACTAATCTTGCTGCACTAAACAGCTAAAGAATATGCTAATTTAGGACTAGCAGTTAATACCACTCACCTGCGTCTCTAGCATCACCAAACTTATACGGTGTTTCAGTATTATTAACATTATACCCACCAGCTAGATACTGGTACAAGTTCACAATAGTTTGTAATTGTTGTAGTTTTAATGAAGCTAAAGTAATAGCAGCATTATCCATATCTACCTTATAGTTTAACTCTTCAAGCTCACTAAAAAGCCCATCTTTGAAATTATCAACGCCTAATTTATAGGCAACTTTGGTACTATCATATACCTTTGCTTGATCTTTATAACTGGCTGTAATTTTTTCATGTGCTGATAACGCACTATCTACTTGAGCAAATGCATTTCTTATAGTATATATATAGTTATAGTAAGCTGTGTAGTACGCACCCTTGGCACTTTTTATAACTCCAAAAGCTGCTAAATTAACAAGGGGAAATGCTGCTGTACTGCCGATTTTCCAAAAATCACTAGTATCATCAAATAACCCATTTAACGCTGTAGTTGCAGTTCCAACTTGCCCAGTTAGTGAAATGGTCGGAAAAAATGCTGCGGTGGCAACACCAATATCAGCATTTGCAGCAATTAATTGCTGCTCTGACGATACCACATCTGGGCGTTGTTTTAATACTACGGATGGAATATTTGCGGGAATAATACCATCCATAGCTATATTGTTGAAATTTGAACCCAACATAATTGGACCAGGATTTCTATTAATCAATACTTGCAATGCATTCTGGGTAGACACTATATTATTCTTAATAATAGGAATTTGTGCTTTTGCAGCTTGATATTTTTGCTCATATGATTGAAGCGATAATAAAGAAATATAACCATCTTTATATTGACCCTCAGCTAATTTATAGAGTTTACGAGTATCTGCAACTAATGACTCTTGCAGCTCAAGCTGATAGTTTAGTTCTGACAAGGTAAAATAACTACCCGATACTTGACCTAATATAGTTACACGCATAGCATCTTTGGTTGCTTTTGCTTCATATAGCTGAGCTTCAGCTGCTTCTTGTGTTCTTAACTGTTGCAGAATATTCAAAGTGTATGTTGGAACTAAACCAATAGTGTAACCCGTACTATTACCTACAGTAGCACTATTGGCACCACTAGATAAGCTTCCGCTATTAAAAGAACCTGAAGTCGCATAACCTGGTGATACTCCAAGAGTTGGCACCCATCCCATTTGGATTTGTTCTAGATAACCTTGTGCCTGAATAATACTACCGATTGACTGTTGAACACTTAAATTGTTCTTAAGAGCTTGATACATTAGGCTATTTAGTGCTTTGTCATTAAACTTTTCCCACCATGCAATATCGGGAAGATTAGCGTTACTTTCTAATTTTGATAAATTGTCTGGGCTACTCCAAGCACTAGGTGTATCAACAGTCGGTTTGGTATAATTTGGCCCCCATAAACCACAACCAGATAATATGACACCAATAGTTAAAGCACAAATGCGTTTAATTTGCATAACTTACCAAAACCTTATTAATCAACATAATTTAGCGTATTTTAACATTTTTTATATTCATGTATTTAATTATTTACGCATTCTTTTTAACCAACCCAAAACCGTAGTTTGTTTTGCTCTTGAAACAGTTAACTCATTTGCCGGAGTATCTTTAGTTATGGTAGAACCCGCCCCAATAACACCACCTTCACCAAGAGTAACAGGTGCTACCATCATCGTACCCGAACCAACAAAAACATTATCTCCAATTATGGTTTTAAATTTATTCTTGCCATCATAATTACAAGTAATACTACCAGCTCCCACATTAACCTTAGAACCGATATCTGAGTCCCCAATGTAAGTTAAATGATTAACCTTTGATGCAACTCCAATAGTTGAGTTTTTTACTTCAACAAAATTACCTATATGGACATCATTTTGAAGATTAGTTCCCGGCCTAACCCTCGAGAACGGACCAATCTTACAACCTACTCCAATAACCGCATCTTCGATAACACTATAGGGTTTAATTTCTACACCATCATTAACTGTAACATTTTTCAAAAACGATCCCATACCAACTCTAACATTGTCACCTAGGCATACTATGCCCTCAAATATACAGTTAACATCAATAATACAATCTTTTCCAACACTTACTTGACCGCGTATATCAATTCTTGATTTATCAAGAATTGTGGCTCCAGACTCAAGTAATTTTTCAGCTTTTTTGGTTTGGAATATGCGCTCTAAAAACTCCAACTGCAATTTATTATTTACACCCATTATAGTATAGGTATGACGGGCTTCAACATATGAAATATCAACTAACTCATCATATGCCATAGCGACTATATCAGTTACATAATACTCCTCTTGGTTATTTTGATTAGACAAATTATTTAACCATCCTCCCAAATATTTATTAGGAAATAAATAAAACCCTGTATTTATCTCACGAACAAACCTTTCGCCTTGAGAAGCATCTTTCTCCTCTACTATACTAATAATTTGCGATTGATCATTTCTTATAACTCTTCCATATCCAGTTGGATTATCAAGATTAGCCGTTAGCATCACCACATTATCATCGTATTTAGTACACATCTCGTGAAGTGTTGATACGTCTATCAATGGCACATCACCATATAACAATAATGTAGCCCCAGAAGGTGACAAATGCGGCAAAGCAACCTTTAGAGCATGCCCCGTACCTAACTGCTTATCCTGGTACGACCATATATAATTGTTATCCGGTAGCCTTCTATCAACTTCAGATCTTACTTGATCACCAGCATACCCATAAACAATAATAAGTTTGCTTGGGTTTAGTTCCTGTGCTGCTTTGATTACATGAATTAGCATAGGAGTATCACCCACAGTATGCAGAACCTTAGGTAAATTCGAGTTCATTCGCTTACCCTCTCCAGCAGCGAGAATTACTATATTTAAATCTTGCATATTTACACCCTAATTTATAGACCAGTTCTTATTGTTGAGTAAACCGCCTAAAGTCTTAATATTATCATAATTATTAATAAACTTCTTCGCAACACTCAATTTACATTGTGATACACCATTATTATAGTATAAATTTAATTTCACCCCATTATCACTTAACATAGGAGTTAGTTTATCAATAGCAAAACCTTTGTCAATAAATAGCGTTATATTCATGATATATTGTTGTAAAAAACTATCTAAACTATATACTTTTTTTGCGGTAATTTTTATTTCGTTTCTAAATTGATCATAAGTCAATTCACCCTGCACAAAAACAAACTCATCTTCTTTTATTAATGCCTTATACTCTTCATAAACATCATTAAACAATACAAACTCAACCTCACCAGCATCATCTTCTATTTTTACAAAATACATTTTACCACCTTTTTTAAGCGGTCTAGCACCGATATAATTAACCACCCCACACACATCAACTTTTTCTCTAGCACGAGAATTAACAAATTCCTGCATTTCAGGATTATCTAGAGAATATTTGCTAAGTGGCGTAATATCTAACTTTTTAACCAAATCATGGTACTCTTCAAATAAACTACCACTAAAATAATATCCAAGAGCTTGTTTTTCATTACTCAATTTTTCGCGAATATGCCATTCTTCAAAATTATCTAACTCAATATAACCATTATTAGCTTCAGCATCAAACCCCTCAAATAATGATGCTTGATTTTCATTAGCACGACCATTTTCAATATGTTCTAAAATTTTATTAATATTTTTAAATAATTTGGCACGATTTTTATTAAGTTCATCAAAAGTACCTGCTTTAACTAAATTCTCAATAGTACGCTTATTAATAATTATCTTATAACAACGCCTACAAAAATCAACAAAATCTATAAATTTGCCATTTTTATCACGTTCTGACACTATCATTTCAACCGCATGCTGCCCTGCACCTTTAACTGCCCCCATAGCATAACGAATTTTACTAGCATCAATTGGCATAAAGCGATACACTGATTTATTAATATCAGGAGGTAATAGCTCCATCTCATTTTCAATTAAGTCTTGATAAAGCTCGTACAATTTATCAGTATTATCGAGCTCTGAAGATAATGTTGCAGCCATAAAACAGCTTTTGTAATGAGTTTTGAGATACGCTGTATGGTAAGATATTACCGCATATGCAGCACTATGAGATTTGTTAAACCCATAATCGGCAAATTTTGCCATTAATTCGAATAAATTATCGGCAAGTTCTGAAGCATAACCTTTCTTAAGAGCACCTTCAACAAAAATAGTCTTGTGTTTAGCCATTTCTTCAGCTTTTTTCTTACCCATGGCACGTCTAAGTAAATCAGCACCACCTAAGGTATAACCACCTATTATCTGAGAAATTTGCATTACCTGCTCTTGATAGACGATAACTCCGTAAGTAGGCTCTAAGCAAATTTTTAGATCATCATGAAAATAATCAGCTACCTGCTCACCTTTTTTACGTTTAATAAAATCGTCCACCATCCCTGAACCTAATGGACCTGGTCGATAAAGGGCAATTAAAGCAATAATATCTTCAAAACAATCAGGCTCAAGCTTCATAAGCACTCGACGCATACCCTTAGACTCTAGCTGAAAAATAGCAGCTGCATTACCACTTTGAAGTAGTTTATAAGTATCTGGATCATTGAAATTATAATTAGATAGCTTAAGATCAAAATTAAGTAGTGCTTTGATATTAAGCAATGCTTCTTGAATAATAGTTAAATTTCGCAACCCCAAAAAGTCAAATTTAACTAAGCCAACAGACTCGACATCGTCTTTATCTAATTGTGAGGTTTGCATTCCATCGGCTAAATATAATGGACAAAAATCAGTTAATTTTGATGGAGCTATTAATACACCTGCAGCATGTTTACCGACACTTCTAGTTAAATCCTCAAGCTGTAATGATAAGTCCCATAAACGCTGAACCTCATCATCAGCATTATCAATTTTGGCTTTTAGATCATCAAACTTGGCATACGCCTCTTGCAGTGAAAAACTTTTAGCTGGGGTGTTCATGATTAATTTAGATATTGAATCACATAACCCATAAGGTAGCCCTAGAACCCTCCCAACATCTTTAATAACAGCTTTAGATGACATAGTACCAAAAGTTGCAATTTGAGCAACTGCATCAGCACCATATTTGTCTTTTACATACTCAATAACTAGCTCGCGTCTATCTTGACAAAAATCAATATCAAAGTCAGGCATTGATACCCGCTCTGGATTTAAAAACCGCTCAAACAATAAACCATAACGAAGCGGCTCTACATCTGTTATCCCAAGAACAAAGGCAACTAATGACCCAGCTCCAGAACCACGCCCAGGGCCAACTGGAACATTATTTTGTTTAGCCCAGTTTATAAAATCTGCTACTATCAAAAAGTAACCTGGAAACCCCATTTGAATAATCGTTTTAATTTCAGTCTCAAGTCGAGTACGATAAGTAGCTTCATGTTGAGATCTAACCACTTCATCTGGATACATTTCAATTAAGCGTTTATCTAATCCATCATTGGCTATAAAAACTAAATATTCATTAAGCTCCTGCCCCTTTGGGGCTATAAAATCAGGTAAAAAATACTTATCTAAGGTAATATCAAAATTGCAGCGTTTGGCAATTGCAATAGTATTTTCAATACTACTAGGAATATCAAAAAAGCGTGCAATCATTTCTGATTGGGTCATAAAATACTGTTCATTGGTAAATTTGGAAACTCGCTTTTCATCATCCAATTGACAACTATCAGCAACGCAAACCCTCACTTCATGAGCTTCAAAATCGTCAACAGTGCCAAACTGCACGGGATGAGTTGCAACAACTGGCAATCCTAGATGATGAGCAATATGTAATGACTCCTCTATCACCAAATTGGTATGTGGATTGCTAATTCTTTGTAGTTCAATATAATAACTATCCGGAAATGCTAATGCCCAACTTTTTGCTTTATCAACTGCTAAAGTAGATTTATTTTTAATAATTAACTGCCCAATATCACCGTATAACCCACCTGATAGTACTATCAAATTTTGCCAAACATTACTAAATAGCCACTCCTCTTTGATATAAGGAATATCAGCAATTTTGTTAGTAACAAAGGAGCGCGTAATTAATTCACATAAATCTTTATAGCCAGCATTGTTTTTAGCTAACATCAACACCCGATACAAGGTATTGTCGCCTGATTCAATATTTACCTCAGATCCAACAATAGGTTTAATACCATTACCCCGAGAGGCTTTATAAAATTTAATTAGTGCAAACATATTGTGTAAATCAGTAATCGCAACTGCACCCATATTATCAACTTGAGCTAAGCTCACAATATCATTAACTTTAAGAATGCTATCCGTTATAGAATACTCTGAGTGAATCCGAAGGTGAACAAAATTTTGCATATTATTGGTACTAACTTTCAAACGCTGTAGCTAAAGCTAGCGTTAATTGGGATACTTGCTTATAAAGTATTTCTGGAGGTTTATATTGCGGATTAGTTTTCTCACCCCAAATCGGATTGGGATAATGTGCGTCATTATAAAATCTTGGAATTATGTGCCAATGTAAATGCGGTACAACATTACCAAGACTTGCTAGATTAATTTTATCTGGGTTTAAAGATTGCCTAACTAATTTTTCTGTAGTAAGTAAGGCGCTAAACACCTTATTGGCATCATAAGCGCTTAAATCAGTCATTTCTTTATAGTGTGAGTTTACAATAAGACGTACAAATCCTGGGTACAAGCTTTCATTAGGTATAACAATCCTAAACAATTGATTCTTATAAACTACCTGAGCTACATCTTCATTACATAAAACACACGTACTCAATTATAAACCCTCACGAGTATTTTTAGGCAACATAGTGAAAACTAGACGGTACCTGTTCTTCATTCTCAAAAACCACATATTCCCAAGATTCTGGAGTATTTAATAATTTTCTTAGTAATTTATTATTAATAGCATGACCTGACTTAAAGCCCTCAAAGTAACCAATAATTGGATGACCACAAATATATAAATCACCAATCGCATCGAGTATTTTGTGGCGTACAAACTCATCTTTAAACCGAAGCCCACCCTGGTTTAACACATTATCGTCATCGATTACTACAGCATTGTTTAGATTACCACCCAAACCTAAGCCATTTTTACGAATATTTTCTACTTCATACATAAAAGCAAATGTACGTGCACGAGAAATCTCACTAACGTATGATTGTTTTGCAAAATCAACTTCAAACTCGCTATTTTCATCTTTAAACAATGGATGATCCCAGCGAATGGATAGTTTTACTTTATAACCCTCAAAAGGCTTAATTCGTACCCAACGATCATCTTCTTCTACATCGATCATTTTTTTAATCTTAATGTACTTCTTTTTGGCATTTTGCTCAACTACACCTGCTTGACTAAGTAGATATAAAAATGAATTTGATGATCCATCCATTATCGGAATTTCCGGAGCAGATAATTCAACGATTACATTATCAATCCCATAACAGGCAAATGCAGATAATATATGTTCAATAGTACCAACACGTACATTTTCGGCATCAACTAAAGTTGATGATAATCTTGTGTCATTGATTAAAAATGGATGACATTTAATATGCGGTCTACTCGGTAAGTCAGTACGCACAAAAACTATACCCTTATCTTCAGGAGATGGTTTTAGGGTCAAATGAACCCTACAACCTGAATGTAATCCAACTCCTGTTGCCGTAATTTGGTCTTTGATAGTTCTTTGATAAATCAAGAACGACTTCTCCTAAAAAATGATGGTGTCGAAAAAGCGTTTTTGTTAAAATTGTTACTAAATGGGTCATTAACACTTTCATTAATAGGCTCTTCAGAAGGCAAATCATCACTAATAGTATCCTCACGGCTAAATAAGCTCTCAATATTACTATTTCTAAGATCGCTAAGACCTGTAGCTATTACGGTAACACGTATTTCCTCTTCAGGCATATCTTCAATTTCTGCCATACCAGCTTTAAAATCAGCCTCAGGACTAACATGTTTTTGAATTAACCCCATAATCTCATGATATTCTTTCATTTTAAGAGCCCCAGGAGCTGAAGAAACATTTACTAAAACGCCCTTAGCACCATCTAATGATACATCATCAAGTAATGGGCTAAATATTGCTTTTTCTGCTGCTTCAGTTGCACGGTTTGGACCATTAGTAGATGAAGATGATCCCATCATTGCTAAGCCTCGACCTGACATTACAGTTTTAACATCAGCAAAGTCAAGACTAATTACACCAGGAGTTTTAATAACTTCGGTAATACCTAAAACCGCACCCTTAAGAACATCATCCGCCGCAGCAAAAGCCGAACGCATCGACACATCTTCGTCAAGTTCAGATAATAGTTTTTCATTTGGTAACACAATCAGTGAATCAACGTATTTTTTTAGTTCCGCAATACCATTTTCGGCAGTTTTTTTACGTTTGTCACCTTCATAAGAAAATGGCTTAGTAACCACGCCAACGGTTAGGATATTAAGACTACGAGCTATATCAGCTATCACAGGTGCAGCACCAGTACCAGTACCACCCCCCATGCCCGAGGCAATAAACAACATATCAGTACCTTTTAGTAGAGCTGCTATTTTTTCCCTATCTTCCATAGCGGCTTTTTTACCAACCTCAGGTTGGCTACCTGCACCTAGGCCACGAGTTAACCCATGCCCCAACTGTAATAAGTGATGGGCTTTATTACGACTAAGAGCTTTGGCATCAGTATTAGCACAAATAAATTCAACATTTTTGACACCACTTCTGACCATATTATCAATAGCATTGCAGCCACCACCACCAACACCAATTACTTTGATAACCTCTCCAACATGCGTCATTATTTCCTGTAAGTCATAATTGCTGTCTAGAGTAGTTAAGTCAAACAATTTATCCATTTTTTACCCCTGTAACCAAATCCATCATTATTTATTTTCTTAATTAATTCACAATTCCGGTGAAAACATTTTCTTAATTTTATTAAAAAAAGTATCTGTTCTGACTTTATTGCCAGTAATTTCATGCAACATATATTCTTGTGCAAAATACAACGCCCCCAAACTAGTTGCATATTTGGGAGTTGCAATTAAATCAGCAAAATCTCCACTATAATTGGGAACCCCTATTCTAACAGGTAAATCAAAGTATTGTTTCGCAAATTCTTCGAGGTTTGGCAATAAGCTTGTACCACCAGTTATAACAATCCCAGAGTTCATTATATCATATATCTTTTGTTTAATTAGGGTAGATTTAGTAACATCAAAAATATCTTTTAGACGTTCTTTTATAACATCAATCAATAATTTACGTGAAATTGTAGTATTAACCCCACGATGATCATTGATTAAAATACCTTCGCCAAATTTTGATGTATTGTTGCTTGTATACGATGTCCCACCATAGTTTAACTTGATATCTTCAGCAAGATTACGTGATATTTTAATAACATTACTTATATCACGAGTAATACTCTCCCCCCCCATAGGAATAGAACATAAAAATCGGATAAATCCATTTTCATACACAACAATATCTGTTGTCCCAGCACCAATATCTATCAAGCAACAGCCCAACTCTTTTTCTTCACGGTTTAAAACTGCCATACCGGATAACACTCCTGATGGTACAAGCTTTGCTAAACCATAACCGCTGTGACGAATTATTTTTTTCAGATTATCAACTTGGGTAGTATTTGTCAAAAACATATTAATATTTGACTCAATAACACTAGCACTTAGATGAACAGGATTTATGGCATAATTTTCATTATCAAGCAAGTATTCCTGAACCTCATAATCTAAAACCTCAAGCTGAGCAGGAGTACTTGCTTGAGATGCATTATCAATCAATTGCTGCATTATTTCTGGGGTAATAGTTTGATTTTTTAGTTCAATCTTACTTGTAGTATAATGATTATACAGCGAACTACCCGAAGAATTTAGAATAACACCCCCCGTAGAGCAATCTGCATTAATTCTAGCTTCATTAATTGCCTGAGCTGCCTTAATAGAAACATCCCCCAAATTACACACCACTCCGTTACTAACGCTTAAGAAATCATTAGCTTTGCTATTATTAGTAAAATAATAATTACCTATCCCACACACTTCAACTCGCTCCCCAATAGAACCTGCTAAAGATACAATTTTGGAGCTACCAATATCCAAACTAAAAATAATGCGATTTTGCATATTACTTAACCCTTCCTGATTCAAGCGACTTTACCGTTACTATAGATGTTTTGTTAATCGCATTAATAGCTATAGCATTCTTATAACACATATTCACATAATTTAACCCAGGATTTATAGTATATAACTTATCCAAGTAACTATCTAATAATTTTAACTCAAGTTCTACCTCAGAACCACATATAACCACTTCTAAATCATTAGAAAAATATAATTTTGTTATTCCCATCCCATTAACAGCAATTCGCTTTATTGATAAATTTCTATTAGGTAATGCGTGCATTATTAAATGATAATCACTAAGAGCTTCACTAATATTATCAATTGAAGTATCAAAAACTGGTAAGCTCTCAACTGCATTACCATTAAATACTTTACCATCATCAGAAATCAGCTGATCCCCACCCAAATTGGCAATTGCCTTATATTCAGAAACATTAACCATTACATCATTAGGAAAACTCCTAGAAACCGCAACATGTTTCACCCAAGGTATTTCAAGAAAATTGGCTTGCAGTTGATTAATATCAATGGTAAATAAATTACCCTCTACCGTATCTACAACAACACTCTTTAAATCACTTTCATCAACATGTTCCATATCACCTGTAACAATAATCCTATTTACAGTAAACCAATTATTGATACCATATTCCACAAAAGAAAATATCAATATAAATACAGCTAAACCTCCAATTAGAAAGGCTAAACGATTGATAAATTTTAAATTATCAAAAACATTGAACATAAAAATTAATTCCCTAAACGAGCACCATCCAAAATCTCTAGGCATAATGCATCAAAATTAATACCCTTAGCATTATATGCTTGAGGCACCAAGCTATGCCCTGTCATCCCAGGTAGAGTATTAATTTCTAAAAAAAATATTTCGTTTTCTTCATTAATCATAAAATCTAGACGAGCAACCCCTCTAGCACCAATAGCATCATAGGCCTTAATTGCGTATTCTTCAACCACTGACTGTAATTCGCCCAAATCAATAGGGTATATGTATTTTGTTACATCAGTAAAATATTTATTTTGATAATCATAATTCCCTTGAGGTGCAACAATTTGAATAATTGGATAAACCACACCATCACAAAGAGTTATTGTATACTCTGGACCAATAATCATTGTTTCAACTAATACTGCATCATCATAGGTAAAAGCCAAATTTATCGCATCAGTCAATTGCTCCATTTTAGTCACAAAAGTAAGCCCTATAGTAGACCCACCATCAACCGGCTTTACTACAACAGGTAAACTAAGTTCTAATTTAAAACTTGCAAGTGTTTTTTTGTTTATATACTGCGCACCTGCAACAGGTATGCCAAGACCTTGCCAGATAAGTTTGGTTCGATACTTATTCATAGCTATAGCACTTGCCATAACCCCAGAACCAGTATATGGAATTCGAAGATACTCAAGAGCACCTTGAAGCATCCCATCCTCGCCACGGGGGCCATGAGTCATTAAAATAGCTCGGGTAAAACCATTGGTACATAGCTCTTGTAGCGGCATAGTTGCCGGGTCAAAAGCATAAGCATCAATACCACTTTTTATTAGAGATGCTAAAACTGCATTACCACTAATTAGCGATACTTCACGCTCAGATGAATCGCCGCCCATTAGAACAGCTACTTTACCATATTTTTGTTTTAAGTCCACTTGCTTGTTTCCACTATTCAAGAATTAGTTGTGGTAGTTTACCTATGCTACCTGCACCCATTGTTACCACCAAATCGTCATCTTGCAGGATATTAAATAGCTTTACTTTAGCATCTTCCAAATCTTTGGCAAAAAAAGTGTTTTGGCTTCCATTCATGCGTATTGCTCGAGCTAATGAACGACCATCAGCCAATGGAATGGGCTTTTCGCCCGCAGAATATACTTCCAGAATAATTATTTGATCTACCCCTGATAATACATTGATAAAATCATCAAATAGATCTCGCGTACGGGTGTATCTATGCGGCTGAAATAGTAAAACCATTCTCTTATCTGGATACGCACCTTTTAGTGCACTAAGAGTTGCTTTCAATTCATTTGGATGATGCCCATAGTCATCAATAAGTAACGCTTTATTACCAGCACCAAACTTTATATTTGGATAATGTTGGCATCGACGCCCAACCCCATGGAACTCAGATAATCCACTAGCAATATCCGTTATATTACCCTCACATTCCAAAGCTACAGCAACAACTGATAATGCGTTTAAAACATTATGCACCCCAGGT
>CAZJFO010000007.1:37985-41611 GCA_964545465.1 uncultured Neisseria sp. | reverse complement strand
CTAATCTCTATAATTTTGGGGATGGTAATCCGATTGATAATCTTGATCCCAGTGGTCATATGCCTAGGTGGGCTAACTACTTAGCTAATTCCGTAGCAATTGCTATTGGTGTTGGAGCTATGATGTGGTCAGGTGGAGCGTCACTGGCTGCTTTGGGTCTAATAGAAGGTGGCACAGCTACTGCAGCAGGTGGGGTAGCTATTTCAGATGAAGCTGCTGCAGCTGCAGCAGCAGCTAGTCGTAGTGCCGTGATTAAAACAGTTAACGGGGCTTTGGGTACTATATCTGGTACTACAGGTAATATAGGTGAGGCGACTAATTCTAATGCTTGGAATACAGCCTCCTTCTTGACTGGGGTAGCTGGTACTGTTGCTGGCTCTGGTGAACCTATTTATAATTATTTAAGAACTCCAAGTAAAACACTTAGACAAATTCCACCGCTAATAGCCAATGTTAGAGCTGCTGTGGCACTTCAGGAAGTACTTAATGACACGGCAAGTGCTTTACCATCGTTGGAAAATGTTCCTATTAGTGGTTGGAGATCAACTGCATTATTTGGAGTTTGTGCTATGGGATGTGCCACGGCTTATGCTGTTGGAAGTTATGGTGGAGTGGAGTTCCCTAGTATTACTATTACTGGCTATCAAGTACTTGGAGCCGGTGCTATTTCATCCACTGTAGCAGTGGTTGGGACTCGGTTGGCAACTCCGCTTTTACAAAGAATGTATCGTGATCTTGGTGCAGTAAATAATGTGTTTGAGAGAATTCAAGGCAATTATCGTTTAGCTAATCCAGGTAACTCACAATTAGCAGCTGCCCTTCATTATGGAAATACTAATTATATGCCTTATGTAAATGGGTTTAGGAGTTTTATTGGAGTGGTTGGCAGATAAGTAAGAATTAATATTCTCTGGAGAGTTTGTAACTTTTTAATGGGCACTAAGTTTTAAGCCTATAACACCTAGTATGATAAGTAATACAGATGTTATGCGTATTAGACTTGGTGCATCCTTAAATAAAACAATTCCAACAATAAATGCACCAGATGCTCCAATTCCAGTCCAGGCAGCATATGCAGTACCCGTTGGAATAGATTTTTGGAGAATAAATAGTAAATACCCAGACAAAACTATTGAAACTGTTGCAAATACAATATATATTATTTTATGTTGTGGTGAAACTTCAATCATTTTTAAGCCTAATGGCCAACCTATTTCACAAATACCCGCAATAAGTAAACATAACCATGGCATATTATTTAGTAATATTACATTATTTTCCAGTATGTACTTGGCTCGTACAACCAAGAAAAATTCATAATGGTAAAACTGCTCATGAGGTATACGATGGAATTAGTAAAAAATTAATTCCAAAGAAACAAAGAAATATCATAGTTAATGCGTTTTGTACTTGAATTCTGGACTTTGATATACCATATTCTGTAGCAATTTCCTCATATGTTTTATCACCTTTTTAAACAAATTATACGTTATTTTAATCTAATTTGTTTCTATAACACTTGTCTTGTTATAGTGGGGTATTATAATATGTTTTTAATTTCGAAAGTACGATAGACTATAATTGTTCCTATAATTTCAATATTGATACTGTTAGCTGTAGCTTCATTTAAAGTTCCTTGGTACCATTTGCGGAATTTATGATTTTTTAGTTGCCATTTAAGCTCTTTACAACTAATTGATGATTCATGATCTAGTGTAAAAAAAGATATTTGTTGCCCTTTAATGGTTGATAACTTACTTGATTTGTTATGTACAGTAAAAATGCCGTATTCACTGATAATCGAAATATTATCTATATTATTTATATACTCTGCTAAGAGTGCTATATTACCAAGAGTATGATCTTCACGAAGTCCTGTTGCACCAAGGATAATTATGTTATCTAATTGTAGTTGCGTGTGCACAAAATCAACGGCTTTAGTTAGATCGTTGCTATTTTGATCTGGTAATTTGATAATGCGATCATTTAAGATACCGTTTTCAAGTATTTGAAGTGAATCACAATCACCAATTATATACTCTGGAGTAATATGGCGGCTTGATAATTTATGTATTGCACCATCGCAGCAAATTAGTGTTTTTGCATTTTTGATTAGTCGAAGTAAAAATGGATGACTTGGAAACTCACCATTTGCTACTATGATATTGTATTTATCTAAGGGGTATATTTGGGATAAAATTTGTTGTAACATATGCTATTACGTATTGGTAAGACTAGTTAAAGCAAAGCGTGGCAAAACATCAAATTTATAATCAAATTTGGCATTCTTAAAGCGAGTAAAACCAGCATATGCTATCATTGCACCATTATCAGTACATAAATTAAGCGGTGGATAAAACACTTCGATTCCAGATTGCTTGTTTAGTTTAGCTCTAAGACTTAAATTACTGCTTACACCACCACTAACAACGAGTCTTTTTATACCTGTTTGTTTTATTGCCAGTAGAGATTTTTTTACTAATACATCAGTTATAGACTCTTCTATAGATTTGGCAAGGTTTTGTTTAGTTATTAAATCTAGGGGCTTAGGTAATTTATTTATATAAGTTAGTACTGCAGTTTTTAGTCCAGAAAAACTCATATTGAGGTCTCCAGTATGTATCATAGGGCGTGGTAACTGATATTCTTCTACTCCTGATACTGCTAATTCAGCAATATATTTACCACCTGGATAGGGTAAACCTAGCATTTTAGCAGTTTTATCAAAAGCTTCACCAGCAGCATCGTCAAGTGTATCACCAAGTAGGGTATAGCTTCCAATTTTGTCTACTAAAATTAACTGGCTATGACCACCTGATACTAGTAATGCGATAAATGGAGTTTGGGGTTGTTTATCACCAAGTAATGGAGAAAGTAAATGACCTTCTAGATGGTGTATGGGTATAGTTGGTTTGTTTAGGCTATAGGCTAAGCCTGTAGCAACCCCAGCTCCAACTAAAAGAGCTCCGTTTAGACCTGGTCCAACAGTGTAAGCAATAGCATCAATATCTGTTTTTGAAATATTTGCTTCAGTAAATGCCTCATCAATTAAGGGTATAATGCGCTTAATATGATCTCTTGAAGCAAGTTCGGGTACAACTCCACCATATAACTTATGTAATTCAATTTGTGAGTATAGGGTGTTAGCTATTAATCCATCTCTATCGGAATAAATAGCTACACCTGTTTCGTCACAAGAGCTCTCAATACCTAAAACTAAAGTCATTATTATTTCTTTATAAAGGGGTTTTGCTTTGATTGTTTGTGATTTTAAGTATATAACGCCCTAAATTAACCACATCAGGTTGGTAGCCTTTACTGGATAAAATAACCACTCCAACACCATGATCTTTAATATAACCAATATATGAACTCATTCCAGGAGAATTACCTGTTTTATCAATAAAGCCATTTTCGGTGGTTTTACAAGCTGTCGGTACTTCGCGTGGCTCTAGTATATTTGCATAGTTTGCATTGGGTAAGAATTTTTCAGATAAAGCATTCATAGTATGGTATTCCCAAGATAACTGTTGAGAAGTGCCATCTTTATCTAAGCAGTAATAGTTTTTATGTACTATTTCCAATACATTCTTAAATTGTGAGTTTTCCCTATTCATTTGAAATTG
>CAZJFO010000007.1:19317-37975 GCA_964545465.1 uncultured Neisseria sp. | reverse complement strand
ATATGTATTGGATTTTAAACCTCCGGCACTTCTAGTTATACCCATAGTCATAAGTTTTGTTGGGTTATTATCTCTATCATAACCAGTTACGATAAGATTTTGGTTTTTAGGGCTTAGATTCATTGATGTGTATTTCATGCCAAGTGGATTTAGTACTAATTTTTTTAATAGATTTTCATAGTTGGTATGATAAATTCTAGTTAATGAAATAGAGGCTAAAGTAATAGAAAGATTACTATATTGATAGTAACTCTCCGGTGAGTGATTGGGTTTGTTTTGTATCGCAGTAGCTAGTAGTTCAGACTCTGTAAAAGTATCTGTGTATTTAAATGGTAATCCTGCTACATGACTAAGTAATTCTTTATTATTTATATGAGTATAACTTTCATTTGCTGCTAGTTCAGGGATATATTTAGTAACAGATGCGTCAAGGTCTAATTTGTTATTAGATGCTGCTATACCAGCCATTTGTGCAGTAAAGGTTTTGGTGACTGAAGCAATTTCAAATATGGATTTATTGGTAATAGGAACTTTTTTAATTTTATCAGTATATCCATAGTTACAATATTGAACTTTATTGTTATTTATTATTGCAATTGCAATTCCATTTATTTGGTTTTTTGACATGATTTCTCTAGTTTTTGTATCAATATTAGCACATTCATTGGCGTAAGTAAGACCAATCATGGATGATAGAATAAATAATAGTTTTTGCATTTAGATGTTTTTTAAAAAGGTTAACTATCATAATTATACCATGTCCATCACAGTATATCTTTGAAATAATTATGATTTGCCCCAACGGTTTTATCAAGAACTAACTTTCAAGACTTATAGTGTAAGAAATAGAGTAAAATTACGAATTATAAAATAGTTTTGAAGTTTGAAAATGCAAATGATAATTTTGATTCATATAGTCAAATATTCAAACAAAGGTAGAGTAAGTGGATAAAATACATGAGTTAATTGCATTTGGCGAAGGTTATCAGATTGAGTTTAAGGTTAAAATAGATAAATCAATTGCTAGTGAGATTTGTGCGTTTGCTAACGCTGATGGCGGAATATTATTAATTGGTGTAACTGATGCTGGAGAAATAAAACCATTATCTCTAGACAATGAGTTAATGTCACGAATTCAAGATACAATAAACCAAATTGAACCTAAAATTAGAGTAAAATTCCACAAATATCCAGAAATTGGTGTACTTTTAATTGAGGTGGAAAAAGGTATAAATAGACCATATGCATGTAGTGATGGGTTTTTTCTACGTATGGGGCCCAATAGTCAGAAACTAACGAGGAATGAGATTATTGATCTCTTCCAAAGTGAGGGGTTAATTCAATTTGATAAACTCGAACACCAAAAAGCTGACTTCCTAAATGATTTTGACCGCTTTGCGTATAACAACTTTCTAAACAAAACTGGCATCACTAATCAAATAGAGCCTGAGCATTTACTTAAAAATTTAGGTTGTATGAGTAACTCTGGTAAATTTACTAATGCTGGAGTATTATTCTTTACTAAGTCTATAGATTTCTTACTTAAGCATGCTGAATGTACTTGTGTCTTATTTAAAGGTACCAGTAGAGTTACGATTTTAGATCGTAAAGACTATAATACTAATATGCTAGATAATATTGATAATGCAGTTAATTTTGTCAAACGTCATACTAATCTAGCTTATAAAATAGAATCTATACAGCGAGAGGATATTCCTGATATTCCGGAAATTGCATTACGTGAAGCAATTATTAATGCCTTTTGTCACCGTAATTACTTTCAAGAAGGTTCTAATATTATGGTGGAAGTATTTGATGATAGAGTTGTTGTAGTTAGCCCAGGTGGTTTACCTAGTGGACTAAATAAACAAGAGTTTGGTATAAAAAGCGTGCGTCGCAATCATCTTGTTGCAGATTTATTGGCAAGGACTAGATATATTGAAAAAGCAGGTACTGGAATCGAACGGATCAAAAAAGATGCAGCAAATCATGATTGTAAATTAGAGATTAGTTATGATGAAAACTGGTTTACCGTGATATTTTATCGAAGTAGGATAGATAAGACTATTTCTCCTACTGCTGATTTTAAAATAGCCCCTACAAATGCAGAAAAATACCCTACAAATGCAGAAAAATACCCTACAAATGCAGAAATAGCCATTGTAAATTATTTAAATGAGCAAAATATAACAAAACTCTCCCAGAAACAGATTGATAGAATTATTGAAATAATTAAACTGATTGTAAAAGAACAATGTAACAGGCAAATACTATCTGATATTATGCAAGTATCACCGGAGACAATAAAAAAGTATATAGAGATTCTAATAAACTTAGACTTAATTGAATTTGTAGGAGCTACCAAAAATGGCTACTATCAAGTTACGGATAAGCTAAATAAGATATATGATGAAGTAGATTCATGAAATTAACTCCGTACCATGCTAAATTTTTTGCATACGATATTCTTCGTAAAACGCGTAGTGATATTTCTGCAACTATATTTAATGCTAAAGTCCAAATGAACCCACATCAGGTACTAGCTGCACAGTATGCTATTCGTTCGCCTATTGCCAAAGGTGCGATATTGGCTGATGAAGTCGGGCTTGGTAAAACAATTGAAGCAGGATTGATTTTAGCTCAAATGTGGGCGGAGCGTAAGCGTAAACTCATTATCGTTTGCCCTGCAGTACTTAGAAAGCAATGGCAAGAAGAGTTAAAAGATAAATTTGCCTTAGACTCAGTTATTCTAGACAGTAATCCTATCAAAGAAAATCTAAAAAATGGTATTGATTTATTTAATCTAGTAGAGCCAAAGATAATCATATGCTCGTACAATTTTGTTAATAAATTAGAGACAAAAGCAAGGTTTCAATCTATACGTTTTGACTTAGTTGTATTTGATGAAGCACATAAACTAAAAAATACTAAAGCTAAAATCTATATAGCTATAGAAGAAGCATTTCCATCAGTGAAGAAAATTTTGCTAACTGCTACACCACTACAAAACAATCTCAAAGAATTATACGGTTTAGTAAATATAATTGATAATAAGTTTTTCCCTAGTGAAAGAGCGCTAAGTGGTAATTTATCAGATTTACAAATTGAACAATTACGAGAACGATTAAAAATCATATGTAACCGAACACTACGCAAGGATGTTTTAAGTTTTATTCGTTATACTGAGCGTCATTCTCAAACATTTAACTATCAATCAACTAGTTTTGAGCTTCAAATATTTAATGATCTAAATACATTTATTTTTGAGCATTTAGGTAGTGTTTATGATGAACGAGTACTTCACTTAATGCGAGTTGCATTACTGAAAATAAAATCTTCTTCATCAATTGCAATTTATGATACTTTACTTAAAATTAGAACGAAAGTTGAAGCTAGTTTGGCTGATGAAAAAGCAATAAATGATCTTGAAGGTATTGACGAGGAGATTATCGAGGACAGTTTGGAAGAGCTGGAGGATGAATATGCTAATGATCTTGATAACATAGTAGAAGAGAAAATTCATAAGCTTACTAAAAATGAAGTTCTAGAGAAACTAAATCAAATTATACTAAATTTACAGATTCTAATTGATAATAATAAAGACTCCAAATTACCTAACTTATATAAAGCCCTCAACTTTGGGTTTGAACGCATGAAAGAGCTTGGGGCTAAAGAGAAATGTGTAATATTTACTGAGTCAATAGCTACGCAAAAATATCTAAAGCAATATCTAGAAAATAATGGTTATGCGGATAAAGTAGTACTATTTAACGCGAGTAATAATGATGAGAAATCCAAGCAAATATATCAAGAATGGCTAAGTGTAAAAGCTAATCGCAAGAAAATATCGGGTGTTAAGTCCGCGGATATGAAATTAGCAATAACAGAATATTTTGAGAAATCAGCAAAAATTCTGATTGCCACTGACTCAGCATCTGAGGGGGTAAATCTACAGTTTTGTTCTTTATTGATTAATTATGATTTGCCATGGAACCCACAAAGGATAGAACAGCGTATTGGTCGTGTGCATAGATATGGGCAAAAATATGATGTGGTAGTGATAAATTTTGTTGATACTAGTAATCTAATTGATAAACGAATTTATGAGATATTAGATAACAAGTTTGGCTTATTTGATGGCGTATTTGGTGCTTCAAATGAAATACTTGGTCAAGTGACTAATCTAAATACTGGATTTGAACAAGCTATTGAGTCAATTTATCAAAATTGCCGTGATGAGACAAAAATCAATCAAGAGTTTGATTTGTTGGGCGAGATATATAAAGAAGAGAATAATAATCGTCTAGCAAAAGCAAAAGAGATATTACAGACTTATTTTGACGAAGATGTGCATAAGCTTTTACAAGAATCTCAAGAGCAAAGTAATCAGCGTTTAGATCAAATTAGTCAGAAATTCTGGGATTTGACAAAATACCAATTATCCAAGCTAGTTGATAAAGTAGAATTCAATGAAGAGGACAAATTTATTGAGCTTGGACAACAAATTCAGGGTATCCGACCTAGTACGTATTATATGATCAAAAAAGATAACTGGGAAGAACAGCAAGGCTACACCAATAACCAACTCTATCGTCTAAACCATCCTTTGGGTGAACTGGTAATTAATTCGAGTAAAAGAGAATCAACACCTCCAGCAATGTTAGAATTTGATCTAAGTAATTATGCTTTGCAAGTAAATGCCCTTGAGCCATATAAAAACCAAACAGGTACTTTGGCACTTGAGCATCTGACTATTGATACTAATGGTTATACTGAGGATTATCTGGTTTTTAGTGGAGTACTTGATAACGGGCAAGTGATGGAGCAAACAGAGTGTGAGAGACTATTTAAGTTAAATGCTGTAGTTACGGATCATAATATACATCAAGAAAATCTTGGTGAATTACAAGAGAAAAATCGTCAACTAGCACTTGATAAATACGAGTCATTTAAAGCCCAAAATTTTGATGATGAGTATGGTAAGATTGAATACTTTCAGACTGATGTTTTAGAAGATTTTGAGGCTCAATTAAATGAATTGGATGAAAATATTAAAGAAATCAACAAGCAGATTAAGCATGCAGCCAGGGTAAGTGATAAAGTTCAATTAACAGGGCAAATAAACCAACTTAAAAATAAAAAGCGTACCCTCCATGAAGTGAGACAAAGTAGAGAATTAGAACTAGATAATGAGCTAGAAGAATTAGCAAAACAATATCAGCAACAGCTTGAACCCAAAATAACATACAATAATTTGTTCTTCGTGAATTTTAGGATAGTGTAGTAGTATGACAAAACGTGTCGATGAAATTTATTCTTTACCAAAAATGCGTACTTTATTAGATTTAAAAAATGATGGGGTAGAGTACCTAACAAAATGGATGACATTGGATTCAGTATGTAAATTGAAAACTATAAAAAATCAAAAACTATTTGCTTCATTCCCCGCTAATTTTAATGACAGTTTTGATAGTCAATTTAGAATTAGTGAAGAAGATAAAAGAAATTTAGCTATTGATATCAAATGTAGTGCAGACAGACATGAGTTTGGTTATGTTCGTGTTGGCACAAATTGGACTTCGGATAGTATGTGTGCTGAGATTGATCTACACATTGAAAAAACGCATTCAACAAATATAGCTTGTTTTTCTACCTTAGATCCTATAGCATTAGAATCAAACCATATGTGGGGATTATATGCTAATAATGGTTCAGGTATAGCTCTACAGTATACAATTGATGATCTTATATCATTTGCGAAAAATAATCAGGAGTTTATTGATAGTTGTAAGTTTTATGATGTTATATATTCAGATAATCCCAAACAAATTAATGGACTTAACTGTTTTTGGACTATTCTATATTTAGCATTGGTTAAGAAAAATCCTAAAATGTCCTCTGATGCTATTTTAACATTTCAGTCAATGAAAAGTAAAGAATGGCAGTTTGAAAAAGAGTGGAGGTTTATGTCTGTGAGGACTCAGGAGCATATTAAAAAGATACTACCTGATGAAGAATATTTAAAAAACACTAAAATTGGCTCTAAAAGATTTCAGGAGCAAAGGCAAGATATAAAAAATATAAATAATTCAATCTTTGATTTTATCAAACCAAGTAGAATAATTTTTGGGTGGAATAATTATGATAGTAGTGATAAAAATAAACAACAGAGAGAATATTCTGAAACATTAAAAAAATGGGCTATAGAACCAGATAATAAAATTACTTGTATTGAGTTAGATAAAGTTGTAGATTATAAAAAATCAGAGTTTAAAATAAAAAATGAAAGTGTAAAATGACTGAAGAATATAAATTAAAGCCGAAAGATGTGCAAAGTATGGATATTGCACAAGATACAATTAGTAAATTGAAACAAATATTGCCTGAAGTATTTACTGAGGGAGTTGATGGTAATTGTAGTATTGATATTGAAAAACTTAAGATTGCAATTGGTGGAGGTGTTGATGTTGGTGCGGATGATGCAACTCGCTATAGTTTCAACTGGAGTGGTAAGAAGCAAGCTCAAGCAGAAGCCAATAAACCAAGTATGGCAACGCTTCGCCCCTCTGTAGAGGATAGCAAAGATTGGGATAATACAAATAATGTATATATCGAGGGTGATAATCTTGAGGTATTAAAGCTACTACAAAAAAGCTATTATGGGCAGATTAAGATGATATATATTGATCCACCATATAATACTGGTAAGGACTTTGTGTATAAAGATAAATATGAGGATAATTTAAAGAATTATCTACAAAAAACTGGACAAATTGATCCAGAAGGTAATAATATAGACACAAATAATGATAGTGCAGGTAAGTACCATACTAATTGGTTGAATATGATGTACCCACGCCTTAAATTGGCTCGAAATTTGCTACGTGATGATGGTGTGATTTTTATTAGTATTGATGATAATGAAGTGCATAATCTTAGGAAAATTTGTGATGAGATATTTAGTGCTGAAAATGTAGATTGTATAGTTTGGAATAAAGAGTCAGAGGGAAAGTCGGGGACTTTGAAACAAACTTTACGGTACAGAAATATTCACGAGTATATTATTATTTGCTATAAAAATAAAGAAACCACTAGATTTGATAAGATATCTGAGCCATTGGAAGCAAAGTATGGAATACTCGAAACCGCCAATCTGGCAGTGAACGAAGATAAGGTTAAAGAAGGTCATGAAAACTGGTATGAATTGATATCACCATCAGGGAAAAAATGGTATAAACATTGGAAGTTCAAGCAAAGCTTGGTGCTTGAGTTTTTAGAAGAGAATCTAATCTATTGGGGTAAAGAGGGTAATAATCAACCTAGATTAATAATACCAAGCGACTATAGAAGAAAAGTTTATTCAACATCAATTATAGAAAAGAGTAGTACTACAGCTGGGCGTAAAGACTGCGAAGATTTAATTGGAGCGAATAGCTTTTCTTATCCTAAACCTATTAAACTCATTAATCATCTTTTACAAATAAGTAGTACCGCGGATGAAATCATATTGGATTTTTTCTCAGGTTCAGCTACTACTGCTCATGCAGTCATGCAGCTAAATGCCGAAGATGGAGGTAACCGTAGATATATATGTGTCCAATTACCTGAGGTAACCCCTGATGCTAGTGAGGCTAGAAAAGCCGGATATAAAAATATTTGCGAAATTGGTAAGGAGCGTATTCGAAGAGCTGGGGACAAAATACTTAGTGAATGGCAGGCTAAACAAAAAGCTAATGACTTACTGGTGAATGAAAGCCAAACGATTGCCCCAGATATTGGATTTAAGGTTTTTAAACTAGATACCTCAAATGTTAAACCCTTTGATAGTAAAGATATGTTTGCTGATAATTTGCTGGTTACTGGGCGTTCTACACTTGATTTATTCTATGAGTTAGTTTTAAAGCAGGGATATAGCTTAGATTATCGCCAAACAATTCTTGATATCGGTGGAACTAAATGCTACGCTTTAATAAATACTGATGGTAAACCATTTGTATTGGCTGTTTTAGATGATAATGTGAAACCAAATTTTGCAACCCAGATACTCAAATATGCACTAACTCTAGTAATTGTCAAAGATGATTGTTTTAACAGTGATGAAGTGAAACTTAACACATTAGCAACGCTTGAACAGTTACAAAATAAAGACAATCCATTACAAATTAGAATAGTTTAGGGGAGTATATGAATAATCAACAATTTAGTGATTACATAGTTTATGTTGACGAGAGTGGTGATCATTCACTAGGTAATATAAATAAAGAATATCCTGTTTTTGTATTAGTTTTTTGTGTGTTTAAAAAGTCTGACTATTTGCAAGTTATTCAACAAATAACTGAGTTAAAATTTAAGTATTTTGGACATGATAAGGTTATTTTTCATGAGAGCGACATTCGTAGAAAGCATGCTGATTTTAATATCTTTAATAAAGAATCACAAGCTAAATTCATGGATGATTATTGGCAAATTATTAATAATGCTAAATTTGCTTTAATTAGTTGTGTCATTGACAAAATAAAGCTTAAAGAGAAATATTTGACTCCTGATAATCCTTATGAATTGGCTATGAAGTCATGTATTGAACAGTTTATATATTTTTTAAAAGAAAAATCGGTTACTACTGATCAACTAAATTATATTATTGTAGAAAAACGTGGTAAAAATGAAGATGCTGATTTAGAGTTGGCTTTTCGTCGGATATGTGAATATGTGGAGTATGGTTTAAAACTTCGTATGGCAAGTAAGCAGTCTAATTGTGCCGGGTTACAAATTGCAGATTTAATTGCACGACCTATCGGGTTAAAAATTATGCGACCGAATCAGGATAATAGAGGATTTGAAATTGTATCTAAAAAGTTTCTAATTGACAGTAGCGGTAAGTATATAAAGCACGGATTGATAATGGGATGTTAGAAAATAAAAAGCCCCCGAGAACGCTCAGAGACTTATTACCGATCGCGACTTCGCAATCCCAATTAACGTTATTATAGTACATAATTGAAATAAGTTGCAAATTTTTTACATTTTGGAATGTTGCAATAGAAGTTAAAATATAAATAAAATCATGATATTACTGGTGAAATATATGAAACTAAAATTTGAAAACCAAGACTTTCAACTACAGGCTGTAAATAGTACCGTATCACTATTTAATGGCATGACTATATTGGATAGAAGTACTCAATTAGCAAATCAAAATGAAATTTTAAGCTTTGATGTTGTAGCTAATGGCTTACAGATTGATAATGATAAATTATTAGAAAATCTACAAAGTGTGCAATTATCTAATAATTTAGAAAACATATCAAGTGAGCTTTATTATGGTGATTACTCGGATATTGCCAACTTTGGCTTGGAAATGGAAACTGGTACGGGGAAGACTTATGTTTATCTTCGAAGTATATTTGAACTCAACAAACTCTATGGGCTAACCAAATTTATTATAGTAGTACCAAGTGATGCCATTCGTACCGGAACACTTAAATCACTTGAAATTACTGAGGAACACTTTAAGTCGGAATTTAATAATGTGAGTTATAATTATTATCAATACGACAGTAGCAAATCTGGACAAGTAAGAGATTTTGCAACTACTAATGCTATTCAAATTATGGTAATGACTATTGCAGCATTTAATAAAGCCGAAAATATTATTTATCATTGCAAAGATAAAAATGGCGAATACACACCAATTGAGTTAATCACGGCAGTAAGACCAGTAGTAATTATCGATGAACCACAATCCGTGGATAATACTATTAATGCTAAAAATGCAATCAAAGAGTTATCACCATTATTTATACTTCGGTATTCAGCTACTCACCGAGAAATATATAACCAAGTGTACAAGCTTGATGCTCTAGATGCTTATGATAGAAAATTGGTTAAGCAAATTGAAGTGGCGAGTATTGAAGATGCACCATTTGCATCTAATGGTAGTAAGCCGTATATTAAGGTAATTGAAATTACATCAAAGCTGGAACTGGCGTTAGAATTAGATATTCAAGATCTTAAAGGCAAAAAAACTAGAAAAATATTTAAAAAAATCCCTAAAGGAACAGATCTACAGCTTAAGACAAATAATGATGCCTATACTAGTTGCATAGTGGAAGATTTTAGCCGTGATTATGGGTTAAAATTAGCCAATTTAGATTATGAAATTGCTATTGGCGATTCAATTGGTGATGAAGAAAATATCGAACAAAAAACTAGTATAATGCTTAGATTGACAATAGAAAACCATATTAAGCGTGAACTACGTTTAGCAAGGCAGAATATTAAAGTATTAAGCTTGTTTTTTATAAATAAAGTAGCAGATTATCGTCAATATGCAAAAGATTCTACAACTGGTGGATGGCTTGCTAAACTCTTTATAGAACAACTAAAATTTATACTTGATACATCAGATGGTAGAAAATATATCGAATTATGCCGTAATTCCTTTGGTATAGATTTAACTAATGAAGATGAATTAAACAAAATTCATGATGGATATTTTGCCCAAGATAAAAAAGGTGTCTATAAAGATAGTAAAGAAGATACTCAGGATGCATTGGCGGCATATCAACTGATAATGAAAGATAAAGAAACATTACTCGATCAAAAAACTCCTATGAGATTTATTTTTTCGCATTCAGCACTAAAAGAAGGCTGGGACAACCCAAACGTATTTCAAGTATGTGTATTACAAGATAGTAGCAATATATTTAAAAGGCGTCAGCAAGTTGGGCGAGGCCTACGACTATGTGTAAACTCAGAAGGGATGCGTGTTAAAGATGACAAAATTAATACCTTAACGGTAATTGCTGGTGAGTCGTACCATTCATTCGCGACAAATCTTGAGAGAGAGTATGAACAAGATGCTAATATTAAGTTTGGTAATATTTACCCTTTGAAATTTGTGAATCAATTATTACAAACTGATGGTGGTATGGATCTTGAAACTGCACGAAATATTTCAATATCTATTCATGAGGAGTTAAAAACCAGTAATTATATAGATAGCGATAATAAAATAACCGAAAAAGGATTAAAAGCTCTAAAAGCAGGGTTATTAGAGCTACATCAGGAGTCGTTGAAGTCGTATAGTCCAATTGTTGAAGCTGTACTCACGAAGTTATGTAAAAAATTACCCATTGAAAACCAAAGGAACAAAGTTGAAATTAAACTTAACCCAAGAGTCTATGCCTCTACCGAGTTTAGAGACCTATGGAAGAAAATTAGCCATAAAACTATTTACTCAGTTAAATTAAATACTGAGGAACTGGTAAGTAAGGTAGTTACAGAAATTAATTTGAAGTTAGATATAAGTATACTGACAGCCAAAGTTGCAAGAGCTAAAATGAATATTGATGCATCTGGGATTGCAACAGAATTAATGCATAGTGATAGTATAGTTATACATAATACAGAACAATTAGATTTAGTTACCAAATTGGTTTTGGCAACTGGTCTTACTCGAAAAACAGTTATTCTTATTTTAAGAAAAATTGATACAATTAAGTTGGATATGTTTAAGCTAAATGCTACAATATTTATCGAGCAAATAGCAAAAACTATAAATGATACCAAAACAAAATTATTGGTAGATGGGATAAAATATCAAAAAATATCAGATCTTAACTTGGCAGATGGTATTGTTAATACTCCGGGGTATTACTCTCAAAGTTTAATCGAGCAGGACTTGGATTATGGATATACTGACTCATTAGATAATAGCAATCTTGCTGATGCAGAAGCTCTTGGGGTTTCATCAGATCAACTTGCTAGTAAGTTTCTTTTTGATGTGCTACGTTATGATTCAAAAATTGAGTTTGATTTTTTAAAAAATGCGATCTCTCAGGATCGGATTAAATTGATTACCAAACTACCAAGTTGGTTCAAAGTAAACACTCCACTAGGTAAATACAATCCTGATTGGGCACTACTACTTAATGAAGAAGAAAAAGATAACGTTTATTTTATTGCTGAGACTAAGGGAGAAAACTTTGATAGTAATGGTCGAGCTTTAGAAAAAGATAAAACTCGCTGCGGTAAGATACATTTTATTAATGCTCTTGGACTAGAGTATAAAGTTGTTAGTAACGTTGATCAGCTCTTATAAAATACTTTATTGGCTTTTATATGAGGTGGAGAGCATGGATCCTAAATTCTATTTTTAGGCAGCAAAAGGTTTGTGTTTAGGATGACGAATGCGTATTAATATAATCTGTTTCGAGGCAGCAAAAGGTTTGTGTTTAGGATGACAAATACATATATTTTGATAATTAATTTTTAGAAAATGATGTGGAATAGATGGTGATTAATGGAATGATACTTATTATTGATAATTATGATAGTTTTACTTATAATTTATATCAAGCATTAGCCGTTATAACTGATAATGTGAAAGTTATTCGTAATGATGCTATTACTATTGGTGAAATTAAAGAATTAAATCCTTTAGGAATTATATTATCCCCAGGTCCTGGGCGACCTGAAAATGCAGGGATATGTCTTGATATTATTAAAAATCTTGGGGCTAATATTCCAATACTTGGTGTATGTCTTGGTCATCAGGCTATTGGTTTAGCTTTTGGTGGGGTAGTTAGTCGGGCAAATGAACCGCTTCATGGTAAAGACAGTATGATTTTTCACAATAATGGAATAATATTTAAAAACGTAAGTCTACCATTTAAAGCCGGTCGTTATCATTCATTAATTGTCGATAAAGATACCTTGCCTGAAGAGTTGGTTATTGATGCCGAAGATGTAAGCGGTAGTATTATGGCAATAAGTCATAGTAGTTATCCCATTTATGGAGTTCAATTTCATCCTGAGTCAATTTTAACTCCTGAAGGTGCTGTTATGCTAAAGAATTTTGTAGGGAAATGTAATGCTAAAATCATATATTAAATTGTTAGATGGTGACAGTTTATATCTATGGTAGTCAGGATTAATTGCAAGAATGTATTGAAATAGTCAAAGATAGTTTAAAACGTGGTAATATTATTTCTAGGAGTAGATTGCATAAAAGCCAAAAATGTAACTTCTAATGAATTAGAACAACTAGCTAAAGAGGTATTTCATGTTAACAAAATTAAATGTTAGTTTAAAAGCTAGACCTAAAACTAAATACAATATTTTACTTGGCGATGGTGTTGTTAGTAATTGGCATAATTGGTTATCTATACACTGTCCAGATAAACAGATAGTGATAATTACTGATAAAACTGTCGAAAATCTATACGCACATTCATTTAGTAAAACGCTTACTAAAAATGGTTATAATGTATTGACTTTAAGTATTGAACCAGGTGAAGAGTCAAAAGTACAAAGTACTAAAGAATATCTGGAATTAGAAATGCTTAAAGCTAAATTTGGAAGAAATACATTACTTCTAGCTTTTGGAGGTGGTATTGTTGGTGATTTAGCAGGTTTTATAGCTGCAACATATATGAGAGGGATTAGGTATATACAAATACCAACAACATTATTAGCGATGATAGATAGTAGTGTAGGTGGCAAGACTGCTATTAATACTCCTTATGGGAAAAACATGATAGGTGTGATTTTTCAGCCAAGCCTAGTAGTTATGGATTTGGCACTACTAAGTAGTCTTAGTAAGATTCTAGTTATCAATGGTCTAATTGAAGCTTTAAAGATTTTTCTAACCTTAGATAATAAGAGTTTTACTTATGCAAGGTTAAACATAAATAAGTTATTGGAGAGAGAACCTCATACATTAAAATCAGTGATTGCTCGTGCAGTTAAACTAAAAGTAAAAGTAGTTAATATTGATGAATTTGAAGAAAATCTTCGGATGATACTTAATTTTGGGCATACTATAGGTCATGCATTAGAAAAATTAAGTAACTATAATATACTACATGGTTATGCTGTTGCATTAGGTATATTGGTCGAAGCTAAAATATCGCAATTAATGGGGTTTTTAAGTAGTGAAAATTATGACTTAATTTCTAGGGTTTTAAATAGTATTGGTATATCCAAAGAAATGTTGTCAGCATTTAATGCAGATGAAATAGTATCTATTGCGAAGGGAGATAAGAAAAACCATAGTGGGAAGATTTTATTTGTGCTTCTAAAGGATATAGGGGAAGTTTATACTAAAAACGATAGGGTAGCTACTCCAGTTGATGAGGATTACATTCTTCAAGCTTTTAATAGCTTGTTATAAGTGTTATAATAATTGTTTGTATTAAATAAAATTTAGGATAAATTGTGGCTTATAGAATAATAGAAAAATTACCAAATGTAAGAGAAATAATTGCGGCAACTCCAATGTCAGCTGAAGGTTATGCTAGTATCTTAAAGCACCGTGAAGAGATAAAGACAATTTTAAGAGGTGATGACAAACGTTTGATTTGCGTTGTTGGACCTTGCTCAGCATGGCCTGATACTGCGGTTTTGGAGTATGCTAGACGCTTAGTATTACTTAATCAAAAAGTATCAAAAAATCTAAAGATTATTATGCGATCATATATTCAAAAGCCAAGAACTATAAAAGGCTGGACTGGCCCTGTAAATCAACCAGATCCACTATCTCCACCCAATATCATCGAAGGTATTAAATATGCCAGAGGGCTTATGGTTAAGATAAACGAGATGGGATTAGCTATTGCTGATGAAGCACTATTTACCCATAATTCAGAAGGGTTTCTAGAGTTGTTGTCATGGGTTGCGATTGGAGCTAGAAGTAGTGAAGATCAAGAACATAGAATACATGCTTCAGCTATAGATTGTCCTGTTGGTATGAAAAACCCAACCCATGGTTCACTTAAAATTGGAGTAAATAGCATAGTTGCTGCCACAAACTCGCATATAGCGGTATTTGATGGGCATGCTATAGAGACTAGTGGAAATTCTTATGCTCATTTGGTACTGCGTGGGGGTAATGGTAAACCTAACTACTCAATAGATCATATAATCGAAGCATACGAGCTTCTTAATAAAGCACAAGTTGAAAATCCAGCTATTATGGTTGATGTCAGTCATGATAATTGCTTAGTAAATGGCAAAAAAGACTACACTTTGCAACCACAGATTATATTTGATATTTTGGATAGTATCAAAGATAAACCTGAGCTTAAAAAATTAATTAAAGGCTTTATGATAGAGAGTTTCTTAAAATCTGGAAATCAAAATATTGATACAGCAGAAGTTATTGATTTTGGTGGGCTATCTATAACTGACCCATGTATAAGCTTTGAGGAAACAGAAGGGTTATTACTTAAACTATCAGAAATATTAGCGCATGACAACTAAAGTTGGTGTGTCTAGAGCTATTGTGTATTTCTCTCAAGAGGTCGTTCTAAATTATATATTCAGTATGAAGCCTAATGTAACCATGTTTGTTGTAGTTACCAAGGTGGTTGATTAATGATGCAAGAATTAGAACAATTTAGAACCATAATTGATGATATAGATAGTCAGTTACTTTGTTTGCTAGCTAAACGTCAAGAAATAGTAAAGCAAGTTGGCGAATTTAAACTTAAGCAGAATATTCAAGTTCTGGATCAAGCTCGTGAGGACTCTCTCTATAAATACCACCAAGAATTAAGTGCTAAATACGGGTTGTCTTTTGATTTTATTAAGGATTTATTCGCTATGATTATGGAACATTCTAGAAAAACCCAAAGAGAAATTAAATAAGGAAGTTAATATATGTCAGGCAATACTTTTGGGCAAACATTCAAAATAACCACTTGTGGTGAATCTCATGGTGGTGCTGTTGGTGTCATTATTGATGGTTGTCCATCAGGTATATCTATTACTGAAGCTGAAATTCAATATGAGTTAGATAGAAGAAAGCCAGGGCAGAGTAAAATAACTACTCCAAGATCAGAAAGTGATATTATACATATACTCTCAGGTGTCTTTGACGGTGTTACAACTGGTACGCCAATTTTACTTCTAGCATATAATAAAGATGCACGATCTGAAGATTATGATGAACTAAAAAAAGTTTTTCGCCCATCTCATGCTGATTATACCTATTTAAAGAAGTATGGGTTACGTGATTACCGCGGTAGTGGTAGGGCAAGTGCAAGAGAGACATTAGCAAGAGTTGCCTCAGGTGCAATAGCCAAAAAATATCTAAAACAAAAACTTGGTATTGAAATCATAAGCTATGTAGAACAAGTTGGCAAAATAAAAACAGATATAGATTATAAAAATGTCACAATAAATGATGTAGAGTCTAATATTATTCGCTGTCCTGACAGTATGATAGCAAATAAAATGATAGATTTTATCGATGAAGTAAAAAAGCAGGGTGATTCTATAGGCGGTGTTATTAAAGGTGTTATCAAAAATGTACCTCCAGGTCTAGGTGAGCCTGTCTTTGATAAACTTCATGCTGATTTGGGTAAAGCTATGCTTAGTATAAATGCTGTAAAAGGATTTGAGATAGGCTCTGGGTTTGCAGGGGTTGAACTTTTAGGTAGTATGCATAACGATCCTTTTATATTAATTGATAATAAAGTTAGCACTAAGACTAATCATGCTGGTGGAATATTGGGCGGTATTAGTAATGGCGAAGATATTTATTTTAGAGTAGCTTTTAAATCAGTATCTACAATTAATAAACTTCAAACTACTATTAATATCAATAATGAAGAGATTGAACTAAGGGCAGAGGGGCGTCATGATCCATGTGTGCTACCGCGTGCTGTTCCTATAGTCGATGCTATGGCTGCTATAGCTATTATTGATCACTATTTAAGACAAAATAGCTATGCCTGATATCTACCTAGCTCCTATTACCAAAATACCTAAAGCGACCCTCAGTCTACCAGGATCTAAAAGCATTGCTAATCGAGTTTTATTACTTGCTGCAGTTGCTAATGGGGATAGTATTATACATAATGTACCTGAAGTTGCAGAAGATGTTGTTTTAATGCTAAAAGCACTTACAAAATTAGGTGTCAGTATTCAAAAAATATCTAATAAAAATAATTTATCATCCTATAAAATCAGCGGTGGTAATGGGGCTTTTCCAGTTAAAAATGCGAGTATATTTTGTGGGAATTCTGGTACTAGCATTAGGTTCTTAACTAGTATGTTATCTTTTATGGATGGGCAGTATGAATTAACTGGGATTGAACGTATGAAAGAGCGTCCAATCTCAGATTTAGTTGAAGCAATACAAATGGTTGGAGCTGATATTACTTATTCAGAAAACATTGGCTATCCACCGCTAAATACTGGTATATTTATAGATAGTAAAATAGCAGTTATCAATATAAGTGGTCGTATATCAAGTCAATATCTAACTGGGGTATTGATGGCACTACCATTATTAAAGCGTAAAGTTACTGTTTCAATAAAGGATGAGCTAATTTCAAAACCTTATATCGATATAACCGTTTCAATTATGCAAAAGTTTGGGTGTCATGTAGAAATTAATGGCAATGATTATACAATTAATCCAATTGAATATCTAAAGCCTGTCGAATATACCATAGAGCCTGATGCAAGCTCAGCTAGTTATTTTCTAGCTTTAGGTGCCATTAGGGGGGGGATCACTATTAATAATTTAAGCAATAATAGCTTACAAGGTGATAAAGATTTTGCGAAATGTTTAGATATTATGGGTGCAGAGGTTAATTATCAAGCTAATGCTATAAATGTTAGATCAAAATTTATTAAACCTATAAATATAAATATGGAGGCTATGCCTGATGTAGCTATGACATTAGCGGTTTTGGCGTTATTTGCTAGTGGTACAAGTGTTATAACAGGAATTAGGAGTTGGAGGGTAAAGGAAACTGATAGAATACTAGCGATGTATACTGAGCTTACAAAATTAGGAGCTATGGTTTCAATTACTGACGATAGTATTGAAATTTGCCCGCCTCATAAGATTAATTCAGATGTAGAGATAGATACCTATAATGACCATAGAATGGCAATGTGTTTTTCTTTAATTGCAGCATACGGTATCCCAGTTACAATACGGGGTTATCGATGTGTTGGAAAAACCTTTGTTAATTATTTTGATATATTTAAACAAATTTGCTATACATAACAAATACAAAGACTGTTTTATGCTTTGATGCTATAAAATTAAATTACAAAATTTAGAGTAAACTGTTGACAATGTGGGGTTAAAGCGGTATAATTATGCTCTCTTGGTTAATAATTATTTATGCCAAGAATTCGTGTCGGGGCGTAGCGCAGTCTGGTTAGCGCACTTGATTTGGGATCAAGGGGTCGTGAGTTCGAATCCCACCGCCCCGACCACTTTTACTAATTAAAAGTTGCGAGTACGCAAGTAACTTAAGCGCTCGTAGCTCAGCTGGATAGAGCACCGGCCTTCTAAGCCGGGGGTCACAGGTTCGAGTCCTGTCGGGCGCACCATCAATGGTGAATGTAGCTCAGTTGGTAGAGTCCCGGATTGTGATTCCGGTTGTCGTGGGTTCGAGCCCCATCATTCACCCCATAGAATTAATAATCACAAATTAACCCGTCGTAGTTTGCTTAAATTTGATACAATAATCAGCTATATGTAATAATTATGTATTGATGGAGTATTTAATGCATCGGTTTAAAACCATTTTTTTTATTATTTTCTTTTATAAGTTTACGCTTTGTCAAGCAGAAGATACTACTACTAATACTACTATCTCATCAATTCTAAATACTACTTTATTAGCTA
>CAZJFO010000007.1:15458-19282 GCA_964545465.1 uncultured Neisseria sp. | reverse complement strand
CTGTTATGTGTGTCGAGGATATGCGCTGTAAAAACGCTAATGCTCTTAAAGGGTTTTATAAGAATAATAACTATACTCTAAAGTGGTTTAAAGATGATAAACTTACATCATCTGCACAAAATCTAATTGCAACTTTAAATGCTGCTTATAAGGATGGGCTGAACCCAAGGAACTATCACATCAAACAAATTAACTCTTTAATTAAAGATCTCAGCTCTGATGAGGAAAACTCTAACAAAGAAATTGTAAGCCTTGAGTTAACTTTAAGTGATGCATTTTTAATGTATTCTAATGATTTATACTATGGTATGCTTGATGTAAAAAAGGTTTATCCTGACTGGAGTTCAGTTAAAAAATCAATAGATAATTTAAAAGAGCTGGAGTCTGCAACCAGTGATTCTAAATTAACTATTAAAAATCTAGCACCTACGTATCCTGGATATACAAAATTAAAAGAAAAACTTCAAGAATATCAAGAAATTTATGCATCAGGTGGTTTCGTTCCCGTTCCAGAGAGTGGTACAATGGAGCTGGGTGATAATGGAGACAATGTAAAAGCTCTACGTGATAGATTATTTATGAGCGGTGAATTAAATACTGAAGGTGGAAATAAATTTGATGATGAGCTTCAAAATGCCGTAATGCAGTTTCAGTTAAATAATGGACTTTTTGATGATGGTATTGTTGAAAGTGATACATTAGCACAACTAAACGTACCGATTAAGACTCTTATTCGTAAAATTGAACTAAATATGGACAAGATGCGTCTATTACCAATGGATTTGAAAAATGATTATATCTTGGTTAATTTACCCGGATATTATTTAAAAGTAATCCATGATGGTAATGAGGTTTTAACTATGAATGTTGCTGTTGGAGGTCATGAGCATCCTAGCTGTGTTTTAAATAGTAAAATTGATCATTTGGTTTTAAATCCATATTGGAATATACCCGCCCAAATAGCGGAGAGTGAGATATGGGTTAGTGTTTTAAAAGACCCTGATTATTTGAATAATAAGCATGTCCAAGTACTTAAAAAGCAAAACGGTGGATATAAGGTAATTGACCCCAAAGGATTTAACTGGTCTAAGATGACCAGAAAAGAGTTTAATCGCTATCGCTATCGCCAGTCTCCTGGAGAGCAAAATGCCTTGGGTAAAGTTAAATTTTATTTTCCAAATAATTGTGGGATTTATCTACATGATTCAAATGAGCGTGATTTATTTGATATTTATCAGCGCGATTTTAGTCATGGATGTATTAGGGTTAGTCAGCCACTTAATCTAACCACCTATATATTAAACAGTCAAAAACAGTGGTATGCCCATAAGGTAAATGATATGTTTCAAAATGATGTTAATAAGACAGTATCATTAGTTAAGCCTTTTAATGTATATATAACTTATCTTACTTCCTTTGATGGCGATGATGGATTTATTCAATTTAGGCGTGATATCTATGGTTTTGATAAGAAGGTAAATATGTATAATTACTCAGGATTTATGCCCAAAAAAGTAGCAGTAGAGAATGAAGTAGTCGATAGTAATTAATTGCAAAAGCAACTTACAAAATTCACATATGTTACAATATCAAAACTAGTGTTTTACCTTAAGTAATTTTTATTAAAAATATAGGAACAATTATGCAAACGCCCACTATTCAAATTCGTATTCGATCCTTGGTGCTATGGGCGATTATGTGTATTTATTCAATAATTATTTTTATTATTGGAGTTTTTATATATCCATTACCTGCAATTATGCGTCATAAAGTAATCATTACTTGGACTTGGTTATTTAATTTTTGTGCAAGAAATATATGTAATGTTCAATACAATGTTATTGGTAAAGAAAATATTATGAAAAATCCTGCTATTATAGCAAGTAACCACCAATCTATGTGGGAGACTGTTTGCTTTAGTCAGATTTTTCCACAACACGTTTGGATTCTTAAAAAATCTCTTTTAAAAATACCTTTTTTTGGATGGGCGTTAAAGATTTCAGCTCCTATCGGTATTGATAGGAATATGGGTAATGCAGCTATGAGAGAGGTTCTTCGCGAAGGGTTAGATAGATTCAGGCAGGGGTTTTGGATTATGGCCTTTCCAGAAGGTACTAGAATAGCACCTAAAGCACGTAAAAAATATAAATCAGGTGCAGCACGGTTAGCTATTTTACTTGATACTCCAATACTACCAGTTGCTCATAATGCGGGATATTGTTACCCCAAAAGCGGTTTATGGTTGTATCCAGGAACCATTACAGTTAAGATATGCCCACCTATTTTTAGATCCAGTGATGATGTGATGATTTTGACTGAACAACTTGAAAAGTGCATCAATAATGAGCTAGACAAACTGGAGGCATAGTTGTTAGGTATAATTAACTATACTATGCCACCCTAGCATCATTACTTAAATAGAGTATCGTTTATTAAGATGGTTTCGTTACGATCCGGTCCCGTTGAAATAATATCAATTTTAGTTTCTATTATTTCTTCAATTCGCCGTAAATAATTTTTGGCAGCTTGTGGTAGGGCTTCATATTTTGTTATACCAGCAGTAGTATCAGTCCACCCCGGCATAGTCTCATATATTGGCTCACATCCAACAACTAAGTCAGAACCAAAAGGAAGGATGTCGTATTCTTTACCATTTCTAACATATCCTACACAGAGTTTGATTTCTTCCATACCATCCATAACATCAAGCTTAGTGATACATAAGCCATCAATGCCATTAATTTGTACTGAACGCTTAAGTGCTGCAGCATCAAACCAACCACAACGACGAGCCCTTCCAGTTGTTGAACCAACCTCATTACCTCGACTTGCTAATCCCATTCCAACTGCGTCAGTTAGTTCAGTAGGGAAGGGACCAGAACCAACTCGTGTAGTATAAGCTTTTACAATACCAAGAACGTAATCTATCATTTTAGGGCTAATTCCACTACCAGTTGAGGCACTACCAGCTACACAGTTAGAAGAAGTAACAAATGGGTAAGTACCCAAATCAACATCAAGTAATGTACCTTGAGCACCTTCAAAAATAACTTTTTTATTAGCTTTTCTAAGGTTAAATAATTTTCGTGATACATCGGATACTAGAGGTTTTATTTCTTCAGCAAAAGATAAGGTTTGTTCAAGTGTTGTACTATAGTCAACAGTCCCAACTTTATAATAATTAGCTAACATAAAATTATAATATTCTAAATTATCACGTAGCTTGCTTGCAAATATATCTTTATCAAATAAATCTTGAATTCTAATTGCACGTCTAGCAACTTTGTCCTCATAAGATGGTCCAATACCGCGACCAGTGGTACCAATTTTGTTGTCACCCTTTAAAGACTCGCGAGCTTGATCCATAGCTACGTGGTAGGGTAGTATTAAAGGACATGCTTCTGATATTCGAAGATTTTCTTTAACATTAACTCCTATAGATTCTACATCGTGGATTTCTTTAAGGAGAGCTTCCGGAGATACAACTACACCATTACCAATAAGACATAATACTCCATCATGAAGGATTCCAGATGGTAATAAATGAAGAATGGTTTTTTTACCATTGATAACTAGTGTGTGCCCTGCATTGTGCCCACCTTGAAAACGAACAACTGCTTCCGCACTTTCGGTAAGCCAGTCAACGATTTTACCTTTACCTTCATCACCCCACTGAGTACCTATAATTACGATATTATTGTGCATAATCCTACCTTTATAACATTATTAAATTTGTGAGCATTTGATATGGTAAAATAGCTTCTGCAGCAATAATTAAACCAATTTAATATGAAAAAGTCAATCCTGGGTTTTAAGCAAATGAA
>CAZJFO010000007.1:6551-15448 GCA_964545465.1 uncultured Neisseria sp. | reverse complement strand
TATACCAGTAATAAGCTACAAAAAAACAAATAAATTGGCACAATTTATAGGAAATACTATGTCAGACAAGAAGAAAATAAGTTTACAAGACTCATATAAATTATATAAACGCATGTGGTCCTATATGTCTGAGTACTGGAAGAAGTTTATTATATCAGTATTGGCAATGGTTGTAGCTGCAGCTACAGAACCGGCATTTGCACGTGTTATGAAGCCGTTAATTGATAAAGGTTTTATTGATCAAGATAAGACTGCTATTATAGTAACTCCATTACTTGTTATGGCTATATTTTTAATTCGAGCAATATCATCATACACTAATGATTATATGACTAATTGGTTATCTGGTTCGGTTGTAGAAAAAATGCGTCGTATCATGTTTGATAGATTGCTAAAGCTGCCTGTGGAGTACTATGATAATAATAATTCAGGGCGTATTATGTCAAGAATATTGTTTGATGTTACCCAAATTACTGAAGCTGGCTTTAATATAGTAACGGTAACTTTTAAAGATGGCGTAACTGTTATTGCATTACTTGGATTATTATTTTATACTGACTGGCAATTAACATTATTTTGTTTCGTCACGTTACCTTTTGTGCTTATTCTAGTTCGAGTTTTAGCTCACCGTTTGCGTAAATTAAGCCACCATAATCAACAGCAGTATGGTGAAATGACTCAGATTATAACTGAGGCAGTGCAAGGTCAAAAAGTAGTTAAGCTTTTTGGAGGTATAAACTATGAGGCAGGGCGTTTTTCTCATAGTGTGGCTTCAATTAAGATTAACAATGTAAAACAAGCAGCGACTTCTTCATTAAACTCTGGGGTTAGCCAGTTTTTGGTGGCATGTGCCTTAGGGATGATTTTATATTTCGCAGCTTCCAAATCTAAGTCTTCCCATTTTACAGCTGGAGATTTTGTGTCATTTATAACAGCAATGATTATGATTTTTGCACCGATTAAGCGCATTACTAGTGTAACGCAGTCATTACAAAAGGGGCTTACTGCTGCGGAGTCAGTATTTGAGTTTTTGGATAATCATGAAGAGTTAAATGATGGAGTGATAAAGCTTAGTGGGATTAAAAATTCGATTAAGTTAAAAAATGTGGTATTTAAATATTGTACTTCAGAAAGAAACATAATTGATGGTGTATCTCTTGAGGTGAAGGTTGGTCAAACAGTAGCTCTTGTTGGTAGCTCGGGTAGTGGTAAAACTACTATAGCTAATTTAATTCCGCGCTTTTACAACATAAAAAATGGAGAGATACTAATTGATGATGTTAATTTGGTAGATATTGAAATTAATTCTTTAAGAGAGAAAATTGCACTTGTTAGCCAAGATGTAGTTCTATTTAACGATACTGTATATAACAACATTGCTTATGGGTTAAAGTCTAATGATATAAGTTATAATCAGGTGGTTGAAGCAGCACAGCTAGCAAATGCTATAGAGTTTATAGAACAATTACCAAATGGCTTTGATACTATGATTGGGGAAAATGGTACTAGACTATCAGGAGGGCAAAAACAGCGCCTTGCAATAGCAAGGGCAATACTAAAAAATGCCCCTCTATTGATACTAGATGAGGCAACTTCAGCCCTAGATAACCAATCTGAAAAACTAGTACAAGAGGCACTTGACAGGCTAATGAAGCAAAGAACTACGATAGTAATTGCACATAGATTATCAACTGTGTTACACGCAGATAAGATTGTGGTTATGGAGCGTGGGCGAATTGTAGAAGAGGGGAGGCATGATGAGTTACTTGCTAAGGGTGGGGCATATGCTAACTTGTATAATGTTCAAGAAAACTGGGTAAAAGAGGAATAGATAGTTGGCAAGAATATATGAATTAACTGACCCACAACTAACAAACGCATGCAATGTATTAATTGTATTAAAGAAATTATATCAGGCTCATAGCACTAGTTCCAATAGCTAATTTCCAATTGTTTTTTGTAAATGGTATATAGTAACAAATAAGTGTAATAAAACTTATGTTAAATACTCAGGTTTTTAGGCGTGATTTAGATTTATTAAATACGTTGGCACCTTTTACTGTTCCTTTACGTAACTCTTTTTGCTCTTCACTGCTTAGGTGAGTTACTTCTTGACATTCCTTACTACAGCATTGTTCGTATTTTTTAGTGCATTCATCACATTGAATAAACAATAAATGGCATCCAGAGTTGGCACAGTTAACATGAGTATCACAAGCTTTGCCACATTGGTGGCAGTTGGATATTATTTCATCCCCAATCGTTTCACCTAGCCTGTTATCAAAAACAAAGTTTTTACCCAAGAATTTATTTTCAAGTCCCTGTTCCTTTACTTGATTAGCATAGTTTATTATCCCGCCTTCTAGATGAAATACATTTTTAAACCCTTGATGGAGCATATAAGCACTTGCTTTCTCACATCTTATTCCACCAGTGCAGTACATGATGATATTCTTATCCTTATTTTCAGACATCATCTGGGCTGCCATTGGTAATTGTGTACGAAACGTATCGCTTGGAATCTCTATTGCATTACTAAAATGTCCTACTTCATATTCATAATGATTACGCATATCAATAACAACTACATTAGGATCGTTGCTTAGTTCGTTAAATTCTTTGGCATTCACATAACGACCTCGGTTTTCAATGCTAAAGCTAGGGTCTGTGATACCATCAGCAACAATTTTATCTCGTACTTTAACTTTTAGCACCCAAAAGGATTTGCCGTCGTCGTCAACTGCAGTATTGAGCCGGATACCATTGAGTCCCTTAATACCATATAAATAATCACGAAACTCATCAAAACTATGACTAGGTATACTTATTTGGGCATTTATTCCTTCATGTGCTAGATAGATTCTTCCAAATACTTTTAGTTCAAACAACCGTTCATACATAGAGTTTCTAAGTTCCACAGGTTCTGAAATAGGGAAATAATGATAAAACGATATAGTGGTTCTTGAGAAGGACTCGCTATAGAGTTGTTCCTTAAGCTCTTCGGTAGTATATAGATTATATAGTTTTTTTGTCTTGATGTGCATATTGAATAAATCCCATAATATTTAAGTGTTTATTATACCACCTTATATGGATTTATTTAGTTTTTAGCTTTACTTATGTTGGGTATCTGTGGTAGAATATTGACCTATATGATAAGATTTTACAAGGAAATATTAAATGAAACGTACCTTTCAACCATCACTTACTAAACGTAGCCGCACTCATGGTTTTCGTGTTAGAATGAGTACAAAAGCTGGTCGCAATATCATAAATGCACGTCGTGCTAAAGGTAGAAGTAAGCTAGCTGTTTAAGATTGCCAAATGTGTATGCTTATACAAAAGAGCTTAGACTAAATAAAGCGGATGACTTTTCATCCGTTTTTATTTTACGTAAGACAAGAAATGGTCAATGGCTAAAAATTCATTATAAAGCTAATGATTTAAAATGCTCACGCCTAGGGCTTATTGTTAGCAAGAAAAACCATAAACGTGCAAATAAACGTAACTATATGAAGCGTGTAATTCGTGAGCTATTTCGGTTAGAACAACCTAAATGGAATGGTTTTGATATTATATTTAGAATTAATAAATTTTTTACCCAAGAAGACTTTTTGAAAGTACACGAAGAGTTTATCAAACTAACCGAAAAATTTCTAAAATTTGATTCTAAAGAATATGTTACTAATTCTAAAATTGAATAGCTATGTTAAAAAAAATTCCAATATTCATCATCCGTATATATCAAATACTTATCAGTCCTTATCTTCCTTCAAATTGTCGCTATAATCCAACCTGCTCATCCTATGCTATAGTGGCGATTAACAAGTATGGTATAATGAGGGGGTTTTATTTATCCTTAAGGCGTATCTTACGCTGTCATCCTTTTGGGGGCAGTGGTTATGATCCGGTACCGTAATATAATTTTTTAGATAAACAGGAAGTGTATGGACTCACGTAGACTCGTTATTTTTATTATCTTATCTCTTGGACTTTTGTTTTTGTGGGAAAAATATATTACCCCAGAAACACCAGCTACCACTCAAACAACGGTAGCTACAACAATAGCACATGCCTCTTCATCTAATCAAATTGACTCTGAAGTTGTTAATAAAGTGGCTGAAGATAAGCTAATAACTGTTACTACAGATGTAATTCAAGCTCAAATTAGTACGGTTGGTGGTGATTTACGTGAAGTAGATTTATTAACGCATGGTAGTCAAGATAATGTAAAAGAGCCGTATAAACTACTTATGCAAAATAAAGATCGTACCTTTATCGCCCAAACTGGTTTAGTAAGTAATGCTGGTCTAAAATTACCAAATCATCACACTATATTTAGTAGCGATCAATCTAACTACGTATTGTCTCCTAATCAAAATAGCCTAACAGTTAGTCTAAAATCAAGTGATGATGGCGTTGATATAATCAAAACTTATACATTTAATCGTGATAGTTATATAGTTGATATCGGCTATCAAATTATTAATTCAAGCAGCAATCCACTATCTGGTGTTTCTGCTTATTGGAGTATTCTAAGAGACGAAGCTGCACCTGAGGGGGAGACCAAGTTTGTACGTACCTTCACGGGACCTGCTTATTACACTGCTGACAGTAAATTTCAAACTCTTAAGTTTAGTAATGTTAATAAAGGCAATGTCAGCTATCCTGAAAATACAACTAATGGCTGGATTGGATTTATTCAACATTACTTTGCAACGCTATGGCTACTTGATGCTAACAATCATCAAGCGGTTTGTACGAATGGTATTAATTGTCGTCTAAGTTTCAAACCTATGGGTAACAATCTGGTATCTGCTGGGTTATTAACAGATTTACCTACAATAGCTGCAAACTCAACATTTAGTCTAGCCGTACCTTTATTTGTAGGTCCAGAAGCTTATAATGTATTAACTAAAGCCGCTCCTCATTTAGAGCTTACCAAAGACTATGGTTGGGTGTATATTTTTGCAACACCATTATTTTGGCTCTTAGTTAAGTTGTTCGAATTTGTACATAACTGGGGCTATGCTATTATTCTTCTAACTCTAACGGTTAAATTAGTACTTTACCCACTTACTCGTGCAAGTTACATCTCTATGGCTAAAATGAAAGCTTTAGCTCCCAAAATTGAACAACTTAAAAAGCAAAATAGCGATGATAAAGCCAAACTTCAAGCATCAATGATGCAGTTGTATAAAACTGAAAAAGTTAATCCAATTGGTGGTTGTTTACCTATGATACTACAAATCCCAGTATTTATTGGTTTATATTGGGCACTTCTATCATCAGTTGAACTTCGTAATGCTACTTTCTTATGGATTCACGACTTAAGTACACCTGATCCGTACTATATACTACCTATTATTCTGGCGGGAACTATGTTTTTACAAACATTTCTAAATCCACCTCCATCAGATCCTGTGCAAGCTAAAATGATGAAGATAATGCCTCTAGCTTTTAGTGTGATGTTTTTCTTCTTCCCTGCGGGCTTAGTGCTATATTGGTTAGTAAATAATGTGTTATCTATGTCACAACAGTGGTACGTTAATAAACACGTTACGCTTCGCAGGGCGAATCGTGACAAAACTAAAAAACTAAATAAATCTTAATTATTCTCCTACTTAAGCTGCACTTATATTGCGGTGCAGCTTGAGGTCTTCTTTATTATTTTGATACAATCCTTTTTGAATTTACTTTTTTGAGGTGTTTATGCGTAATAACATTTATGTAAAAAAGGTTGCCGTTTTAGGTGCCGGTGTAATGGGAGCGCAAATTGCCGCTCATTTTGGTAATGCGGGTATTCCTGTTGTGCTTTTTGATCTAAAATCCAAAACAGCCCAAGCCAATGAAATTCTTAATAAAGCCATAGCAGGGTTACAAAAAATGAATCCAAAGCCGCTATCTTGTAGTCATACTTTAAAATATATCACCTTAGCTAACTATGATGACAATTTAGAATTGATATCTGATTGTGATTTGATTGTTGAAGCTATTGCTGAAAGACTTGACTGGAAAGAAGCCTTATACGCAAAAATTGCCCCATACGTTGGTACACATACTATTTTAGCTTCAAATACTTCAGGACTTAGTATTGAGTCTTTAGCTCTTAGTTTACCGGAAAAGCTTCGTTCACGCTTTTGTGGAATACATTTCTTTAACCCACCACGTTATATGCCATTAGTTGAGCTTATTCCTCACAAAGGTACTGATAGTCATGTTCTTCCAGATTTGGAAACTTTTTTAGTAACCAATATTGGTAAAAGTGTTATTCGTGCTAAGGATACTCCAAATTTTATTGCAAATCGTGTTGGTGTGTTTTCTATGTTGTCTACTTGTATAAATGCTTTAAAATTTAACATTCCATTTGAAGTAGTAGATGCATTAACTGGTAAAGACTTAGGCAGAGCAAAAAGTGCTACCTTTAGAACTGCTGATGTAGTTGGTCTTGATACTTTTGCCCACGTGGTTGATACCATGACAAAGTCGTGTCATGATGGTTTTGAGGGAGCTTATGAAGTACCAAAATGGATTACTAGCTTAATTGAAAAAGGTTCCCTTGGTTCTAAGACTAAGGCTGGAGTATTTACTAAAGATAAAGAAGGTATTAAAGTATTTGATTTAACTACTGCTACGTATCGTTTGGCGGATAAAAAAGCTGATAAAGATATATTATCTATCCTCAAAGGACAAGATTGGGCAACAAAATTTGATCAACTAAAGGCATCAAACTTACCAGAAGCAAAGTTTTTATGGGCATGCTTTAGAGATGTATTTCATTATGCAAGTGTCTTACTTGGAGAGATAGCTGACTCTCCTCGTGATATAGATTTGGCAATTCGTTGGGGATTTGGTTGGAAAGATGGAATCTTCGAAATTTGGCAACAAGCTGGATGGAGTAAAATTGCTAATTGGATAAAAGAGGATATTGATAAAGGTCTTAGCCTTGGTAAAACGCCACTCCCAGTTTGGGTATTTAACAATAAAGATGGTGTATATCTAGATAATAAATATTATGAAGTTAAATCTAATAGTTTTGTAAATAGGCAGATGCTACCAGTATATGAACGTCAATTATTTCCTGATTTAGTACTAAACGAAAAAACCAATGTTCCAGTACATGTGTTATATGAAAATGATGGTGTAAAACTATGGCATACTGGGGACAATGTCGGGATATTGTCATTTAAAACCAAAATGTGTACCATTAATATGGATGTTTTAAATGGTATTGAAGCTGCAATTGATGTAGCAACTGATAAATGTTCTTCAATGGTAATTTGGCAAGAAAAAGATATTTTTTCAGCGGGAGCTAATCTAGAAGAGTTTGGCTTTTCGATAATGATGAACGGTCAAAAAGGAGTTGATGAGATAATTAGCCGTGGACATGAGGTTATTGTCAGAAAGATTCGCTATAGTAAAATCCCAATAATAGCTGCAGTTAAAGGTTTTGCTTTTGGGGGTGGTTGTGAGGTTTTACTGCATTGCCACGGAGCTGTAGCTGCTCTTGAATCTTATATTGGTCTTATTGAGGCTGGGGTTGGATTATTACCTGGGTGGGGAGGTACTACGGAAATGGCATACCGTGCATCATGTGCCATTGATCCTTGGAAAGACTTTGAAAATCGTTATAAGAACTTAGCTCTTGCGAAAGTTGCTGGTTCTGCTCGTGAAGCACAAGAAATGGGTTTCTTACGTGATTCTGATACTATAGTTATGAATAGTCGCGAGATTCTTATGATTGCTAAAGAAAAAGCTAAATATATGGCAGTGTCGGGATTTCGCCCGCCCGTAGTCCCAGTGTTTGAGGTTTTTGGTGAACAGGGCGTTGCAACTGTTAATGGCTTATTAGCTAATATGTTTGCAGGTGGTCAAATATCAGAGCATGATTTATTTATAGCACGTAATATTGCAAAAGTAATGTGTGGTGGTGAAATTGAAAAAGGTTCACTTGTTAGTGAAGACTGGGTGCTAGAAATAGAAAAAGTTAAATTTGCTGAACTAGCAACTAGTCAAAAAACAGCTGATAGAATAACTCATATGCTAGAAAAAGGTAAACCATTACGTAATTAATTAGACAAGGATTTTAAAAATGAACAAACCTGTATATATTGTTGCAGCACAAAGATCAGCCCTAACTAAAGCCAAAAAAGGTGGATTTAGTAAAACTCGACCTGATGATTTATTAGCAGAGATTCTTAAAAAAACAGTTGCAATATCAAAAGTGGATCCTAAAGATATTGGAGATGTGATTATAGGCTGTGCCTTTCCTGAAGCCGAACAAGGTGCCAATATAGCTCGAGTAGCATCCCTTTTAGCGGGGCTTCCTGATAGTGTTCCGGGATTAACTGTTAATCGCTATTGTAGTTCAGGGTTAAACTCTATTGCTATAGCTGCACATGCTATAGCAAATGGCGACTACGAGGTTGCTGTGGCTGGTGGCGTTGAATCTATGAGTATGATTCCTATGGGGGGTAATGACTGGAGTGTTAGCCCAGAAGTATTTAAAAAAGATGAAAATGTTGCAATTGCTTTTGGTATGGGAATTACTGCTGAAAATGTTGCTAATGAGTGGAAAATTAGTCGTGAAGCACAAGATGCTTTTGCTACAAATAGCAATCAAAAGGCTGCTAATGCTACTATTAATGGTTATTTTAAAGATGAAATAATACCGGACGTAAGATGACCATTAGAAATTTTATTAATTGTTTCTCTTATTTTATTTGGGTCAACATTATTATTTATACTATTAGATTTTAATTGATTACTTAATTGTTTCTTTTGTATTTTTTTCATCTCTAAAATATCCTGTAAAAACTGATGGACCTTTATAGCATATTTCACCAGTTGGAGCTGATTTATTATCTTCAATATTTTTTGAAGTATAATGCATTTCT
>CAZJFO010000007.1:2820-6541 GCA_964545465.1 uncultured Neisseria sp. | reverse complement strand
CAAAGCCAAACGAAGAATCAAATTAAGAATTGAAAAATACAATAATTAATAAAAAGGTAGTGGTTGATACTGATGATGGTATTAGGTCAGATACTACTATCGAGACGTTATCTAAACTTCGTCCAGCATTTGCTGCAAAAGGATCAGTTACAGCTGGGAATAGTTCTCAAATGACTGACGGAGCTGCAGCTGTTGTATTAGTTAGTGAAGACTATTTAAAAAATCATAATCTAAAACCAATTGGAAAATTTTTAAGTTTTGCGGTAGCAGGAGTGCCAGCTCGGATAATGGGTATTGGCCCTATAAAAGCAGTTCCTTTAGCACTAAAACAAGCCGGTCTTAGCTTACAAGATATTGATTGGATTGAATTAAATGAAGCTTTTGCAGCTCAAGGTTTGGCGGTTATTCATGATTTGGGGCTAGATGTCAATATTGTAAACCCAACAGGTGGAGCGATTGCTATGGGGCATCCGCTAGGTGCTACTGGTGCAGTGCTAACTACTAAATTACTTCATGGACTCAAAAGAACTGGTAAGCGTTATGGATTAGTCACGATGTGTATCGGTACTGGTATGGGTGCTGCGGGGGTTTTTGAAGCGTTATAATAAATTAGTAGATGTTAATTAATATTTGGTTGAAATATTTATAGAGAGCTAACTATGGACAAAATTTGGTTAAATTCCTACCCTAAAAGTATGCCTGCAAAAATTTCTGAAGATACTAGAACCCTAAATGATTTATTCGTCGAGGTTTGTGAAAAATTTGCAACTAACAAAGCTTTTACAGCTGATGGGGTAAGTATTAATTATGAGCAAACAAATAGTTATGTAAATAATATAGCTTCATCGCTACTTGATTTGGGTGTAAAACATGGTGATAGAGTAGCTGTAATTATGCCTAATTTAATCCAGTATCCGCTGTCTATATTTGCAATTCTTAAAATTGGAGCTATTGTTGTTAATATAAACCCACTTTATACAGCTGCAGAAATTGAATTTTTACTCCAAAATTCAGGAGCGAAAGTTGTAATAGTGCTTGATATGATGGCAGCAAAACTAAATACTCTATACAATAAACATAATGTAGAGCATGTAATTGTCACCAAATACGCGGATTTATACCCATTTCATAAACGAATTATATTTAACTTAGCAATTAAATATATAAAACGCAGTAATTTAAGTTATGATTACACCGCTCATGATTTTAGGGAGTTAGTATATAAATCTGTTCCCGAGATTGGTGAATTTAGTGTTGACTGTAAAGATATTGCTTTTATACAATACACTGGTGCAACTACAGGAAGTCCAAAAGGTGCAATGTTATTACATAGTAGTATCGTTTCAAATTTGTATCAAATTTATCCATGGTTGACAAAAACAGTTGGTGCAATAAATAAAGAAGTTGTTATTGATGCACTACCGTTGTATCATATATTTTCGCTAACTGCTAATTTGTTTACGTTCTTCTTTGCTGGCAGCGAAAATGTCATGATAGCTAACCCGCGAGATGTAAAGGCTATGGTTAAGGTTTTACATAAAAGTAAATTTACAGTTTTTAGTGCTTTAGATACGTTATACAATCATTTACTTAATTCACCTGAATTTACTAGTCAAAAATTTCCTTATTTCAGATATAGTGTAGCAGGTGGTATGCCAGCCCGCAAATCTGTAGCTGACAAATGGTCAGATCTAACTCATGTTATACCAAGTAACTGCTATGGAATGACTGAAGCATCTCCAGCTGTTACAATGAATATAATTGGTGAAGCATTTGACGGTTCTGTTGGTTACCCCATCCCATCTACTGAGGTTGAAATTCGTGATATCAAGACAGGTGCGGAGTTATCAGTTGGTGAGACAGGTGTCATATGGGTTCGTGGGCCGCAACTAATGAGTGGTTACTGGAATAATATTGAACAAACTAAGAATGCTTTTGATGCTAATGGTTGGTTTAATTCTAAAGATCTAGGTTATTTTAATGAACAGGGTAAATTATTTATTAGTGGGCGTCAAAGTGAAATGGTTATTGTATCTGGATTTAATGTATACCCTGCTGAAATTGAAATGGTTCTTGATAATTTTAAAGAGATTAAAGAATCAGCTGTAATAGGAACTCCTGATGAAAATAGTGGTGAGGCTGTATTAGCTTTTATAGTATTTACAGAAGGTTTACATCTTCAAGAAGCTGATATTATAGCTAAATGTAGAAAAGTGCTTACAGCTTATAAAGTACCAAGATACATTCATATTGTTGACGAACTGCCAAAAACATTGGTAGGTAAAATCGATAAAGCGGCACTTAGCAAAAAATTTGTTTCTTAAAAACAGGTTTTATTTATAGTATTAAATAAGTATATTTATTAAAAAGGGGACTTATAATGACAACTACATTTGTGCTAGGGTTTTTATTATTGACTTTAGTGGTTTTATATATTACACCGCGGTTGTTGGTATGGACGATATCTATGCTCATATATCTTTGTGTAGTGTATTTATCCTTTAGAGATAGTGTATCTATTGTTGTATTTGGTTTATTGAGTTTTATATATTTGGCTGTGGCTATATTTTTTAATATAAAGTCATTAAGATGTGCATTGAGTAAACCTATCTATTTTATGGCAAAGAAAGTTATTCCTAGTATTTCTGAAACTGAAAAATTAGCTCTTGATGCAGGTGATCCATGGTATGAAAAAGAAGTATTTAGTGGGATGCCTGATTTTAACAGGTTGCATAACATTAAAAAGTTCACTCTGTCAAAAGAAGAGCAAGATTTTGTGAATAATGAAACAACTGAATTATGTAGCATGATAGATGAGTGGCAAATTACCCATGTTGAAGGTGATATGTCAGTTGAAGTATGGAATTTTCTTCGTGAAAAAGGGTTTTTTGGTTTAGTTATAAAAAAAGAGTATGGTGGTAAAGGATTTTCTGCGGCTGCTCACTCTGAAATTGTTATGAAAATAGCAACAAGAACAGTATCAGGTGCTGTAACAGTTATGGTTCCTAATTCATTAGGTCCTGGGGAGTTACTATATCATTATGGTACTACGGAACAAAAGGATTATTATTTACCACGTTTAGCTACCGGTCAAGAAATACCATGTTTTGCACTAACTGGACCAACAGCAGGATCTGATGCTACATCTATCCCAGATAAAGGTACTGTATGTTATGGAGAATATCAAGGAAGCCAAGTATTAGGTATTAAACTAACTAATGTAGATAAGCGTTATATTACATTAGCACCAATTGCAACTCTAGTAGGTCTAGCATTCAAACTAGAAGATCCAGATAATTTACTCGCTGGTGTAGGTAAAGCTGGAATTACTTGTGCGCTGTTACCTCATGATCACAAAGGACTTGAAATAGGTAATCGCTTATTACCACTAAACCAGGTATTTATGAATGGGGTGGTTCGGATAAAAGAAGCATTCATTCCGATGGAGTGGGTTATTGGCGGTCAATCTATGACAGGCGAGGGCTGGAGAATGCTTGTTGAATGTCTATCTATTGGTAGATCTATATCTCTTCCGGCTTGTGGTACAGCTAATGCTCTTATGTCAACTGTTACTACAACTGCATACGCAGTAATCCGTGAACAGTTTAAGGTATCTATTGGTAGTTTTGAGGGTGTTGAGGATCAACTATCCAAGATGGGTGGGCTAACTTATATGATGAATGCTACTCGTCAGTTTACCGTTGGATCTGTTGATGAAGGG
>CAZJFO010000007.1:0-2810 GCA_964545465.1 uncultured Neisseria sp. | reverse complement strand
GCGGTTGCATCAGCTATTTCTAAGTATCATTTGACTGAAAATGGACGTACTGTACTAAATAGTGCTATGGATGTTCATGCTGGACGAGCTATTATTATGGGGCCAAATAATTATCTTGCTTGTGCTTATCAAGGTGCTCCAGTTAGTATAACAGTGGAAGGTGCTAATATAATGACACGTAATTTATTGATTTATGGTCAAGGAATGATGCAATGTCACCCGTACCTAAGAACTATATACGAATCATTAATGGGTGAAAATGGCTTTAAAGATTTTGATAAAGCAATGTTTGGGTTTGCCGGTTATGCTATGCAAACCAAATTAAGAGCGATATTTCATGCTTTTACAGCTGGGGTATTTGCTAAAGGTTATTCTAGCTCTAAATTTAATAGCTACTATAAGAAAATCACACGGTTGTCTAGTGCTTTTGCAATTGTTTCAAATTCAGCAATTATCTTTATTGGTGGTAACCTAAAACTCAAAGAACGTATTTCAGCAAGACTTGGGGATAGTATGAGTTATTTATATATGGCTTGTGCTACCTTGAAATATTTTAAAGATAATGGTGAACGTAAATCTGATGAAATATTTGTTAAATGGGCATTAGAACATTGTTTATTTAGTGCTCAAACTGCTTTATCTGAAGTAATGAATAATTTTGGGGTGCCATATGTCGGATGTGTTCTAAATGCTTTAGTATTTCCTTACGGCAAACCTTATAAGAAACCAAGTGATAAACTAGAAAAGTTACTTAGTCATAATTTACAAAGTGACAGTGATACACGTTTAGCATTTAAGGCGATGTGTTATATACCAAATAGCTATGATGATTTAATTGGTAGGGTAGAAATAGCGTTCCAAGATGTATTATTAACTAATCCGATAAAAGATAAAATACATAAAGCTATTAAGACTAATCAATTACCTAAAGGTAGTGTGCATAAAGTAGCGAGTAAAGCTCTTGAACTAGGTATAATAAATACAGAAGAGATGGGGCTATTAAAAACAGCAGCAAAACATGCAAATGATATAATTCAAGTTGATGAGTTTGGTCCTTATGAATTAGGTCCAAAAAACGCACATCCTGAATGGAAAACTGCATAAACTCATAATTAATTACTTTTAAAAGCCTCGTTATATACGAGGCTTTTTTATGTTATAATTTTGGTGTTAGTTGCTACTATGTTAAAAATTAGTTTTCTTCATTAGGTTATGATGTTGTTTAAAAATAAATCGGATTTTATTGTAGCATCAATTGTTACCTTATCTGTGGTGTTTTCTTCGATAACTCTTTATATATTTACCAAAGATATTAGTACTTTTTTTTGGGATATATTTTTTTGTTTCTTTATAATTTATTTCAGGGTTGGTGTAACTAAGAAACAGCAAATTTTACATGTTATTTGCTACAGTTTATTAACTTTTAGTTTTATAACTATTGTTGGGATTTCGACTTTAGTTCATAACCAATACTACATTATTTTATTTGCTACCTTAATATTTTTGCCATTATGTGTATCCCGATATGTAGCTGGGGGAAGGGTAATTGGAGTATTTATAACAGTATATGTGCTAGTTTTTTATTCACTTTATCCACATCTATATATTGAGCATTTAAAATCAATATTAATTGATATATTTTGTGGTTTAAGTTTTGCTTTATTTTTTACTACTTCATTTATCTACCTCTTGCCTTTTATTAAGATTCCTATTATACCGCGTGATAAAAGTTTGGTGTTGCTTAAACAGTCTTTTAGAGTAGCATTGTGTATCACTATAGCTTATTTTGTAATGCAAATATATCATCTAAATAATCCGCTGTGGGTGTATTTATCAATTGTGATTATAAATCAAACTCATCTGGGGCTTTCTGTAAAAAAGGCTGTAGAACGTTTATTTGGGACAATAATTGGTGCAATTGTTGGGGCTGTTATGGGTGGCTATTTATTTGAAATTCATCCATTGTCATTATATTTTTGTATAGTTGTAGTTTTTTTAACCTACTATTATATTAGGTTAAATTATCTTCTGGCAGTTTTTTTTGTAACAATATTAGTTACTGCATCATTTTATTTATTGAAGCCTTCAGTTACACTTTATGAGTTTATTTACAATAGAGTTATAGATACATTGCTTGGTTTAAGTATTGGGGTTCTTGGTGAGGTGCTAATTTTCCCCCAAAGCTTATTACAAATTATCCGCCTCAATTTAAAACAATCTTTTCAAATTATGAGTGAAATATTTCTACTATTAGAAAAGCAGACTAATTTTGAAGCAGTAAATTATAAAATAACCTTACTTGATAGTTTACGTGCTGAGTTTACAGAAAATTTAAAAACCATTCGTCATGAGCTAATAACTCACATTGCAAAACGTTATTCATATATCCATGATGTTTATAGTTATACTCATTCTATACATAAAACTTTGAAACAAATAGTAAAAGAAGATACTAGTAACATTAATCCTTTAGTTTTTAAGCATTTAACACAGGCAATGCAGTTATTATATAATGTCTATCCCAAACTACAATTAAATGAGTCTGATTTGTATATTGTATTAGCTAATTTGAAAGTATCTTTAGAATTATTATCAGATGACTATATATCTAAATTAATTAAGCAATTAATTAACAGCATAATTAAATTATTCAAATTATATCAGATAGTAATAGCTACACCACGCTTCAAACCCAAATGGAACCCATTTTCCTGAAACTTATTAATTGGATATTTTTGCCCATCCCCCCGAAAGTGTAATACCAATTATACTAAATAACTTATCTGATAAATATGGTAAAATACTCCCTA
>CAZJFO010000006.1:19386-47017 GCA_964545465.1 uncultured Neisseria sp. | reverse complement strand
AGGGAGTATTTTACCATATTTATCAGATAAGTTATTTAGTATAATTGGTATTATACTTGGTATTACGAACCAAATAATTATAAAAGAATCAGATAATGCACCTAACGCACTGATAATAAATATGGTTAAATAATACAACGATTTATTTTGATTACTATTAAATGTCCGCAGTAGTAAATTTAAAAGCATAAGCAGAAGAAGAAATGCGCCAAAATGAAATAGAGGAAATAGTTGAATTTTATAAACATAAGTTTGCTCAAAAGGAATAATGGCTAAAATTGAACATAAAAAAATAACCCAACCAGCTAAATATATTGATTTAACCCTACTAAAATGTATTTTAAATAACACTTGAACTAAATAAAAGAATAAAACTAATTGAAGATTAAGATATAATAGAAACATTAAAGTAATCTTAGTAGTAACCAAGAATGGTACTAAAAACAATAAATAATCTGGAAAGAAAAAAGTAGAAACGCTAAAGCTCCAATTACAAAAACTTCCCCCTTGCCATATGTCCTGCATAATTGCAGGTAAAAACAGTATATCTGCATTAAAAAACATTGCTTTTATATTAGTATAAGCTAAATAATTAAACGATAATAAAATTAAACTAACCAATAATAATAAAAATCCTAAGTACATATATTTTTTTGGATTCTCATTATCTTCTATTGTAAATTTATCTATAATCTTTATAGTAGTTCTTTTTAAAAGTCTAAATAAACTCAATATACTATAAAAAAATAAAATCATTAATAACGTAACCAGTGCAGAATAACTAATTATAGAAACAATGCCTAAACTATTATTTCTCATCATGTCACTATTCACTAGTGATACTTTGATATTTTGGGGTAACTTAGCTATAATAATACTATTTAGATGCTGAACATTAATGGTTTTATTCGTATTTAAAGTTATAGTTTTTTTGTCTTTATAATCAAAAATATTTATTGATTTTATTAGGTATAACCAATTTTGCCCATTAAAGACTGGCATGTTTTTATGTTCATTAACACCAGTCAATTGAAATAACAATTTAAATGGTTGCTCATTTTTTGAACTATCTGTAGGAGATATATTTAAAACCACTGAACTTACTTTAGTAATAAAGAATGAAACAGTCGTAAATAAAACTACAAAGATTATTAATAGTTTAATAATCTTATTACTTTTATTCATTTTTATTCCTTGAAAAATATTTATTAATATCTATATCATTAAAAAACCCTTGATGCCTAGAGTCTATATCGCCATATAACTGATAATTAGGATCGTAAATTGATTCATCACTCCATACTGTACAATTCATATGCTGAAGGGGTACAATATGTCGTGGATTAGTTGGCCCAAAAAAAGCGGTCATTTTAGTATATGTTTTCATAGCAATGCCCAAATGCATTGCTCCACAATCTGTTGTATAAAAGTGCTCAGCTTTTTTTATCAACCAAGCTGAAGAGGCAAGACTTAAAACACCTGCAAAATTATATAGATTCTCATGATTGTTTAATGCATTAATATAATTAGCATAGTTTTCTTTATCTTGATTACCGCCTAGTAAAATAAGCTTAAGCCCCTTATCAAGTAGTATCTTAATTAATTGTAAAATTTTCTCCTTAGGTAACATCCTAATACCACTGGTTTCATACTGATTATTACCACCACTATTTACAATAACAACATACTTATCAATTTGTAATTCTGCTAACTTGTTAGCTATATTTAATTTATCATCATCACTAATAGCAAGATCTAAACTGACATCTTCATAATTTGGAACTGTTAAATTACTGGCATTTAGTAAATCAAGATAATAAAGTACTTGATAACGATTTAAATTACTATACTCAACACTTTTTAATAATAATAGTTTTGATAATTTATCACGACAAAATCCAATATTAGTAGCACCTATTATCTTTGACATAAGATTAAAATACCAATGTTTATCTAGGATAAAAACATAATCATATTTGCGGCGTATCGATAATAAAAATTTTATAAACTTAAAGATACCTTTAATAGTAAATACTTTATCGTCCAGTGCTATAATGTTATTAAGGTTTTGATTTTTAGAAAGTACTGATTCAAATGGTTTTGCTAGACAATAATCTATTTGACTATTAGGATAATTTTGACGTAACTGCCTAATTAATGGACTCGTCATAAGGATATCGCCCATAGCACCACGTTTTAAAAGAAGAATTCGTTTATTAATCATAATTAGTTTATTTCCATGGTATTGATTATCTCGGAAATTAATTTTGTAGCATTATGTTCCCATTTATATTTTGAAGATACCTTATAACCATTTTTAACCAGCTCAGAGCGCATCTCAGGATTTTCAAGTAAACTTGTAATTTTTTGCTTAATATCGTTTGGGTTATAAGGATCAAAATATATAGAAGCGCCATCACACACCTCATGGAACACTTCAATATCAGAAGCTAAAACTGGGCACCCACATACCATCCCTTCTAAAACAGGAATCCCAAAACCTTCATAAAATGAAGGAGATACCAAAGCATATGCATTCATCAATAACCATTTTAAGTGTTCATCACTAACAAAGCCTGGCTGTAATATATTTTTAGGAACAGTAAAACCTTCTAAGCTAACATTACCAATACAAACAAATTTATAATCAATATCTTTTATAGCAATTAAATAATTTTGTATATTTTTATAAAATGAATTTTTCTGAGAAAATACAGCTAAAATATACTTCCTTGGTAATAATTCACTACAAAATACTTGCTCAGCTTTAAAATTAATTAAATGCTCTGCACTGTTCTCAAATACAATGATGTCATTTTTTGGAATTCCTATATTTTTTTGGATTTCCTTTGCGCTAAATTTGGAAACTGTACCAATCATATTTGTACGACTAACAATTTTTTTATGAAAATATCGTGTTATTAAACCAAACTTCCAGCTGTAGGATTTAGGAAAGCAAAATGCCAATGTATCATGAATTACACAAATTTGATTTTTTTTGAAGATTGGAGCAAAATTTGCCAAATTAATTAAAAACCTTCCACCCACAGCTACTGGCAAATCTATTTGTTCCCAAAAATATTTACTCTTAAATACCCCAACTTTTTTTATTTTAATATTTGAGAACTTATATGATATATGCACCCTCGGTATAAGCATAACTAAATCATATGATAATTTATCATTATTGGAAATAAATTTATCTAATGCAATTAATGTTTCTAGAGCAAACCTTGAGACCCCTGAATTATTAGATGTCGTTAAAACATATCCGTTAATATAAACTTCACTAATTTTTATTATCTCCCGATAATTCTTTTTATAAAAAACTTGAGTCTAATTGGAGCTATACCAGCCATAAAATCAAATAATACAACAAAGAAAAATTTAAACTGCAGAAAATATATACTTCTTCTTACACCTAGCTTACGCAAAATCGTAGCATTTTTCTTGAGAAATTTCCAATTATTAATAAAATTAATACTATGATATTTGAGGATACTACTGCTATGAGCGCCACCTGATGCCTGCCTTCTTGGTAAATTAAACTGAGTAATAAATGGATTAAATAAACTTTTGGCACCAGATGCTGAAGCTCTCAAGGTAAAGTCGGTTTCTTCTCTAAAAGCAGAACCTAAATATCTTGTGTCAAATTTGATTTGCTTAGCTAAAGCTGTTTTTATTAAAAAACACGCGTGACATACCTTAACATCAATAATTTTACCGGGATTTATATGGAAATTTAAAGCCAATTTATTTAAATTACATACTTCTCCACGTATTCTATTTTTTTTCAATACAAACTTATCAATATTATTTAATTCATCATCATTCTTAAAATATAAAGCTCTTGCACCCACAATATCTGCATTATACTCAATAAGGGTTACTAATAATTGATCAATTGCTCCATCTTGCATAAAGCTATCATCATCACCAAAATAGATATACTCGTAAGCGGCATTATCAATACCTACGTTTTTAGCAAAGGTCTGTTTACTGTTTATGTCAAGTCTAATATATTTAATCTGAGGATAAGCAATCTGTAATTTAGCTACTTCGTCTTTTGTCTTATCAGTGGATGCATCATCTACAAGAATAAGCTCTTTAACACATTTATTATTTAGATAACTTACTAGAGTATTGGGAAGCAAATGTGCTCTGTTATAACTTGGTACAACAACTGACACTAAACTATTATTCATAGCTTTACCCTCAAAGAAAATAAATAATTAACCAGCAAATTTATAAGCTAGCATTTTTAAAAAAATAAATACTTGTTTCATTCCGTATTTATTTTTAGATATTATTCGATATTTTAATTTCACTATATTAGTTTCTTTCTCAGTAGCATACCAATTAACTGAGCTAACACCACCCATAGTAAAATTAGCTAAAACTTTGATGACATTTTTGACTTGGATTCTTTCATTCAAACAACGACAGAAAAAATCATAATCAGCAACAATCTTATACGATAAATTAAACATACCAATTCGTTGATACAGAGATTTCTTCACAAAAGTTGATGGATGACAAACCGACACAAAATCCAAAGATTCTAGCGTATGTAGATTAATTAATACAAGTTTATTATTTCGCCAAGTTGTCAACAACCCAAATATCATTTCATGATCACCATACAGATATGGAACTATATTTTCACAAGCATCTACTTCATACCAATCATCGCTATTGATAATTCCAACCCATTGACCTGTTGCCATATTGATACCTTTATTCATAGCATCATAAATACCCTTATCTGGCTCTGAGACATAGCGATAAATAATCCCTTTGTCTATAAACTTCTCTTCATATTCTTTTATAATTTCTAAAGTATTATCTTTTGATTTTCCATCAACAATAATATACTCTATATTTGAATATGTTTGGTTAAGAACCGACTCAATCGTTTGTCTTATAGTTTTGGCACTATTAAAGCATACGGTAATAATACTTATTAGTGGTTTGCAATTATTTTGTAACATTTATATTTTCCATTATTTTATTTTTTACTTTCTCGATTGTAATATCATTAATATCTAGATTCGAACCATAGCCATATTGATTAGAGAGGTATTTATAGTCATCCAAATTTTTTTCAATTTCAGGATGATATATAGGATAATATTTATCTGTTAAATTAGCTGGATATGGTGTAAACCTACCAAAATGATTACCATTAAATATCACAAAAACTCTTACATCAAGTGCAATACATATATGTGGTATTGATGTCTCATTTGACACTACAAATTTAGCTGTGGATAAAATATCCACCATTTCAACCAGGCTTGTTTTACCAATCAAATTATGTATAAATGGCATATTGATTACCGTATTATTTGAGTCAATATCAGTAATTGAGCCACAAACAACTATATTTACACCATAAATTTCATTTAACCATATTGCTAAACCATTAAAATTAGAAATATCCCACCTTCTTTTATTAGAGCTCGCCCCAATAAATAACACAATATAATTTGCAAATTGATTATGAAACTTAGTTGCTACAGGTTTAATAATCAATTTTGTATTTAATTTATAACCTAATAAATTTTGAAAAAACTCTCTATTTCTTTCAAATTCAAATAAAATTTCTGAAGTTGCTGGCAATATTTTAGTATAGTATGTGTCGGTAACTATTTTTTCATTATTACTAATGTTAGATAAATCACCAAGTGAAGTAATTTTATGTTTTGCATTCATTACGTTAGCTAAACTATCACTAGCAAAATCCCTGGAAAATGTGGGTACAATTATGTATTCATAATGCGTTTTTACTAAGCCTAATAGCTTTGAAATGCGATATTTCTTATTATCCCAAATCTGATTACGATCTAACCAGATAAAATTATTTACTAACTTACTATCAAATGTTTCTGCTATACTTTTCCATGCTTGATTACCAATGATGGTAACTGGTAAATCCGCAAATTTGGGAGATTGTTTTAATTCATATAAAAAATTTCTAAATAATATATAATCACCAATAGCATCAAGACGAATAATTGCAATTCCACATATTATCTTTTTAAAACTAAATAAAGATATAGCTCTAATTAATAAGTATTCTACAAATAGATAAATTTTACGTTTTAATTTCATTTGATATTAGTAATTATAGTTTATTATACAAGAATATTATCTTGCGAATAACTCTTGCCATAAAAGGTAAATCAATAGCACATGCATTTTCAAATATATATTCTAGTTTATGATTGATATGTATTTTTTCTAGGTGTTTTTTTCTTAAGTTGATCTCTTTTCGCGGATAATTGCTACTAAGCCCATCGGATTGTAAAGTGTGGGTTGCCCCATCACCAAACCCTATATTTGAAATTAAGTTTGTATTAGGAACTATACAAACTCCATCTCTAATAAAAATAGAAAAAGATAATTGGTAGTCCCAAATAGAAAAAGATAATTGGTAGTCCCATGTATTAATTGGCTTATTACTTTTCATTTCTCTAAAAATCTTTAACCAATATCTTCTTACTCTTCTACGTTTATTCTTATAGAATTTGCTATTTAAAAACTCAGGTTCAGAAATTGAAGTTAATTCAACATCATAGCTTTGCCATACTCTTCTCCATGATGCCCACCCCCAAATTAAAGCATATGACATAAATGAATACAGTTCGCTTGAATTTTTAGTTAATTGATCAAAGCGGTTATCTCCTGAAATAACCTTAACTTTATCATTATTCTTATATTTATTTAATAATTCTTCGCAATACCAAAAAAAGCTCTGACTTGGTAAGCAATCATCCTCTAATATAATTCCTTGTTCTTCATTATCAAAAAACCAGGTTATTGCAGAACTAACCGCATATTTGCAACCAAGATTTTTATCACGAAATAAAGTTTTTACTTCACAATCCCAATCTATATTATCCAAAATATAATTACGCACAGCATTTACAATATCTAACTCAACATGTTTATCTTCTCTTGCCCCGTCTGAAGCAATATAAAGTCTCGGCGGTTTAGCTTTTTTAATTTCAGCAAATACTTCTTTGGTAGTATCCAATCGATTAAATACTAAAAACAACACGGCTGTTTCAAGTGGCTTAGGTGGAATAAATTCTTGCATAGCTAGATATTAAGCTCCTGTTTAAAATATTTAATAGCTTCAATCAAACCATTCTCAAGATTAACTTTTGGCTCCCAATTAAATTCTTGTTTTGCTAGGCTAATCACTGGTTTTCGCTGAAGTGGATCATCTAATGGTAGTTGTAGATATACTATTTCACTGTTGCTTTGAGTAAGTTTTATAACTTTTTCTGCCAATTCTGACACTGTAAACTCATCTGGGTTACCTAGGTTCACAGGCCCAGTAAACTGATTGTCTGTTGCCATAACTTTTATCATACCACTAATCAAATCATCAATATAACAAAAGCTTCTAGTTTGGCTACCATCTCCGTATATGGTTATATCCTTATTTTGTAGTGCTTGAATAATAAAATTACTAACTACTCGCCCATCAGCTGGGTCCATATTCGGCCCATATGTATTAAAAATTCTAATAACTTTTATTTTAGTTTGATATTGACGATAAAAATCAAAACACAATGTCTCACCAATACGCTTTCCTTCATCATAGCAAGCACGTATTCCTATAGGATTCACATTACCACGATAATCTTCTACTTGTGGATGAACTAAGGGATCACCATAAATTTCTGAAGTACTAGCTTGAAGAATTTTAGCATTATTCTTCCGAGCTAGATTTAACATATTTAAAGTACCTAAATAGCAGGTATTTAAAGTATAAATAGGATCTTTTTGATAATGCGGTGGGCTTGCTGGACATGCTAGATTATATATCTCATCAACTGCCAAATCTATTGGTTTGGTAATATCATGATTAATAAACTCAAAATCACCCTTACCATTTAAGTTGGCTATATTTTTCATGCGTCCAGTATAAAGATTATCCACACAATATATATAATTTCCATCATTAAAGAGTTTTTGGCATAAATTCGAACCAAGAAATCCAGCACCACCAGTTACCAATATTTTTTTCACTTACTTCTGCCCTACTGGAAAATACTTAAATATGTTACGTACATTATTATCTGTAACAAATATGTTACGAAGATCAAATAAATAATTATCTCGCATTCCATGCTTAATTTTATCTAAATCCAAAATACTAAATTGATTCCACTGTGTCATGATTACCAATGCATCAGCATTTTCACAAGCACTATATTCATCATCAAAATAAGTAATTCTATCAGCATACTCAGATAAACGCCATTTAGTTTCTCTCATCCCTTGAGGGCAATATGTATGAATTGTAGCACCATTTTTTATAAGTGCTGGAATAATATCTAGTGCTGGTGCATCACGCATATCGTCAGTATCAGGTTTAAAAGATAACCCTAAAATTGTAATTTTTTTATTAGTCAATTCACCCATATTAGTAATAATTTTTTGTATCATATGTTGTTTTTGTAAAACATTTGCTTCAATGGCTGCTTCAATAATCTTTAATGACTCATTATTTTTTTTTGCAATATTTACAATTGCTAATGTATCTTTAGGAAAGCATGATCCACCATAACCAGGACCGCATTGAAGAAATTCTGGTGCAATTCGTGCGTCTAACCCCATCCCATAAGCTATATCATATGTGTTCGCTCCAACAGTTTCAGCCAAACGTGACATTTCATTTATAAAAGAAATTTTGACAGCCAAAAAAGCATTTGACGCATATTTAATCATTTCAGCCGACTTTATATCTGTTACAACGAATGGCACCTGGCGGACTCTAAGAGCATGATACACTTTATTTAATATATCTAGTGCTCGATTAGATTCGACACCTAATACAACTCTATCTGGATTTAAAAATCCTTGTACCGCTTTTCCTTCTTGTAAAAACTCAGGATTAGAAGCTACATCAAAGTCTATATTAATAGCTCTTAGATTAAGCTCATGACTTATAGTATTTTTAACCAGTTCTCCAGTACCGACTGGAACTGTAGATTTATTTATTACTACTTTATAATCATCAAGATTTTGCCCAATATCCTTAGCAACACTAATTACATGCTTAAGATCAGCAGATCCATCTTCTTAGGGAGGTGTACCTACAGCAATAAAAATAACTTGACTATCTTTTATAGCGCTTGATACCTCAGTTGTAAATTTAAGCCGTCCAGCTTCAACATTTTTATCCATTATCTCTTTTAAACCAGGCTCATATATTGGAACTATACCTTTATTTAAAGAGTCAATCTTATTTTGCTCTAAGTCTACACAAATTACATTCATACCAAATTCAGCAAGGATAACACCTTGAACCAATCCAACGTAGCCTGTTCCGATTACTGCTATTTTCATTCTAACACACCTAAATCATTAAATAAATCTGTAATTTATCAATTAAATACTGAATGTATAATTAAAAAACAATTGTGTCTGGTTTTATTAATAAAAATTTGAGCAAAAATTGATGCTACAAATTGTGCGATAATAGTTGCAATTATAGCACCAATTATTCCATATAGTGGAATCAATATAAAGTTTAATATCACACAAGTTATTAATCCACAAAACGTATTAAATATGGAATATTTCTGAAGTTCAAGTGTTTGAGTCCATAAACCAGAAAAAACACCTAAATATACAGGAACAATGCACCATATCCCAACTTGAAATATCAACTCAGATTCTTTATACTTATCACCATATAGAAAATGAATCAAATCACCTCCGAAAATGCTTACTAAAGTTGCTAAAAATAATGATATCAATATAGAACATTTATAAACCTTCATAATTTTAACTTCAAACTCTTCAATAGATCTCTCATGGGCTTTAATAATTAAAGGAAAAATATTTGGTACAATAATTACTGGTAACATATAAAAAATTTCGATTAATTTTACACCAACACTATACTCAGCAACAGCTTTTAGTCCACAAAAATACTCAATCATCACTTGATCAAGCCTCATATAAAGACTCACCATAGCTCCTGCAAGAGCTAATGGAATTGATTGATGCAATAAATATTTTATAATTTTTAAATTTAATTTCCATTTTGCTAATTTACTAAAATTTTTAAATATTATAAATATTATTAGATTTGCAATTATAGATTCAACCAAACTTAACACAGCAAAACTTAATAATTGTGCTTTAAAATGTACCATGCATAATCTGATACTAATATCAATTATATCTTGAACTAGCATAACGTACACAATATATCTTGTCTTTAACTGCGCCTGAAAATAATAATTAATAACTGATAAAGAGCTTACTATATTTACAAGACAATAAATTAATACAACCAATGTTACGGTCGATTTTTCATGGCTTAATATCGCTCCACTTACTGCCAAAATCAGTGCGATTAATGAACCTATTAGCATAATAATGAAGGATGATCCCATAATTACTTCAGTTGCAGTTTTTTGTTTGACCATCTCCCTAACTGCTATTGATTGAAGCCCTAAGGTAGTTAATGATGAAAATAAAGTTACATAACTTGAAGCATAAGCAAATACACCATAGTCAGCTGGAGCAAAATATCTAATCACAAAAACAGAGGCTATAAACGAACAACCTAAGCCAACAACACGCTCAAAAAATTGCCAAGCAGCATTTAGAGCAGCTTCACTATTTCTAATTCTATTTATTTTAGCTGCTATACTCATTTATCTTCTAAATACCATTTAATAGTATCTCTTATACCGTCTTTTAGATCTATTTTATGTTCCCACCCAAGAGACTGCAGTTTTGATACATCTTGTAATTTTTTGGGTGTGCCATCTGGTTTTGTAGTATCAAACTCAATCTCACCTTGATAACTAATCTGCTCTTTGATAATGAATGCCAGTTCTTTGATAGTTAAATCTACCCCTGTACCTATATTAACATGGGTATTTTTAATATCTTGCATATTTCTAGATAAATCACTAAAATTAATATTATTCATTACAAAGACACAAGCATCAGCCATATCATCAACATGTAAAAACTCACGATAAGGAGTCCCACTGCCCCAAAGCTTTAATGTAGTTTGATTATTTGATTTGGTAATACCATACTTTAATAAAATATCATTTATTCCATTAATATCTAGTTTTTCCCAATCTAATCCTAGATTGTTAGCAATTCCTTCATAATTACCTTCATCTAATAATTTTGCTAGATACATTTTCCGAATCATTGCTGGTAATACATGAGAGTTTTCCAGATCAAAATTATCATTTGGTCCATATAAGTTTGTTGGCATTACTGATATAAAATTAGTCCCATATTGCAAATTATAGCTTTCACACATCTTTATCCCTGCTATTTTAGCAATAGCATATGGCTCATTAGTATATTCAAGCTCCCCAGTTAATAAAGAATCTTCTTTTAGCGGTTGTGGTGCATTTTTAGGATAAATACAACTACTACCAAGAAACAAGAGTTTTTTAACACTATTACGGTAGCTTTGATGAATTATATTATTTTGAATTTGTAGGTTTTGGTATATAAAGTCTGCTCTATAGTGATTATTAGCATATATTCCACCTACTTTGGCAGCCGCTAAAAATACATACTCAGGTTTTTCTTGAGTAAAAAATTCTGCTACAAAACTTTGATTAGTCAAATCAAGTTCACTATGAGTGCGAGTGATCAAATTAGAATAGCCATTAGCTTCAAGATTTCGTAGAATGCTACTACCAACTAATCCTCGGTGACCTGCTATATATATCTTACTATTCTTATTCATACTAATATCTTAGTAGTTTTTGTTTTTCAACATAATCAAGATCATGTTTCACCATAATTTTTACAAGCTCAGCAAATGAAGTTTTGGATGGATTCCATCCAAGTAGTTTTTTCGCTTTTGCTGGGTTCCCTAGTAAAGTTTCTACTTCTGTTGGTCTAAAATACTTCGGATCAATCTCAACTAAAATTTCATTAGTTGCTTTATTAACCCCTACTTCGTTGATACCATTACCATTCCAGACAATATTTATCCCAACTTCCTTAAATGCTAAACTCGCAAACTCACGAACTGAATGTTGCCCACCTGTTGCAATTACAAAGTCCTCCGGTGTATCATGTTGTAACATCAACCACATACATTCTACATAGTCTTTGGCATACCCCCAATCACGAAGAGAGTCTAAATTACCGAGATATAATTTCTTCTGATGTCCATTTTTAATATTAGCTACAGCTAAGGTAATTTTACGCGTAACAAATGTTTCACCGCGACGCTCTGATTCATGATTAAATAATATTCCATTAACTGCATACATTCCATAAGCTTCACGGTAGTTTTTAGTAATCCAAAAAGCATATTGTTTCGCAACTGCATAAGGACTACGCGGATAAAATTGTGTAGTTTCACTTTGAGGTATTTCTTGTACCATTCCATATAGCTCTGAAGTTGAAGCTTGATAAATACGTGTTTTTTTCTCGAGCCCCAAAATACGTATAGCTTCAAGTACACGAAGAGTACCAATAGCATCAGAGTTTGCGGTATATTCAGGTATTTCAAAAGATACTTTAACATGCGACTGGGCTGCTAGATTATAAATCTCATCAGGCTTTACCTCCTGAATAATTCTAATTAATGAAGAGGAGTCAGTCATATCACCATAATGAAGAGTTAGTTTACGTTTTTTATGCATATCTTCAACTAAATCATCGATATATAGATGTTCAATTCGTGCGGTATTAAATATAGAGCTACGGCGTAATATGCCATGCACTTCATAACCTTTTTCAATTAACAGTTCAGCCAAGTACGATCCATCTTGACCATTTACACCTGTTATTAAAGCAACTTTTTGCATCATACTACACCTAACTTATTAATAATCTAATGGTAATGAAACTTTCTTACCATCACGAGCAGATAGATAAATAGCTATTAAAAGCTCCAAAGATTTAAGCCCTTCACGTCCATCAGTATGTGGTTCTTCGTGACCTTGCAATGATTTAATCACATTTTCATAATAAATCGGATGCCCAAACCCATATACCGAAGTAGTAGTATAATTAGCGTTTTTAATTTTTTCATCTTCAGGAGATTTGTCCGCAAAATCCCAAACTAGGATTTCATTTACAGCTAAACCACCAACTCTTACCGTCCCCTTCTCACCCAAAATAGTTATAGAGCCTTCTAGGTTTTTAGGATAGGTAAGCATAGACACATTCATAGTACCTAGTGCCCCATTACGCCATTTAAGAGCTAAAACACCGCTATCTTCCACATCGATATTTCGAGCTTGTGTAGCTATATAACTTTGCACTGATTCAACTGGACCAACAAGCCAGTCAAGTAAATCAACATAATGAGAAGCCTGATTCATAAAAGCACCGCCATCAAACTCCCAAGTACCACGCCATGCTGCAGTATCATAGTACTCTTGTGGTCTAGTCCAAAACACATTACATGCAACATTATATATACGCCCAAAACGACCATCATCAATAGCTTTTTTTAATAGCTGAATAGTTGCATTTCTACGGTTTTGTTTTACTACAAAAAGTCTAACACCCGCCTTGTCACAAGATTTCACCATCGCTACACCATCACTCCAACGAGTAGCCATTGGTTTTTCAGTTATTACATGAAATCCAGCTTCAGCACATTCTATTGTCTGCATAGAATGTAGTCCACTAGGAGTAGTCAGAATAACAGCATCAAAACCACCAGTATCAAGCATATCGCTTAAGTATGTGTACCCTTTAGCATTAGTTTTGTCAACCACTTTAGCTAAATTAGCTGCATCTATATCACAAGCTGCAACCAATTCACAAGAATCTTGATGAGCTTCTATTGAAGCTATATGGTTCGCTGAAATACGCCCACACCCAACCAAAGCAAACCTGATTTTACGATCTTTTATCGCTTGAAACTTACGTAACATAAATATTCCATTTTAAACCATTAAAAACCTAGTTGATAACAAGATTATACCATAATAAACCAAATTACTATTCACAATGATAGGATTTTGACATTATTAGTCTATCAGATTTAAATAATAATTTTCTTGAAACCGCCTCTACTAATAAACATCTTTGCAGGTTAATTTCTGTGTCAATAAAATTATTACGGACTAAACCAATTACATTAATACTTGTATTGGGTGGAAGTTGCATATTTTTATCATATTTTACAAACTTAGTATCACTAACATACGGTGATAAAACAGCTGGAGATGGAACTTCTAAATTTAAATATTGTGAATAATACATATTATTATTTGTTGTTTCATATGCTTCACGAAGAGAAAATCCCCAATAATCAGTTAGAGAATTTTTATCATTAACAGCAATTCTTGATATTTCATTATAATAGGAATATTGATATGGATTTATTAGAAAATCATCAGTTAATAATATAAATGAAAGCACTGACAATAATAACAATAAGGTTATTCTAAGTAGTTTATTTTTAAATTTATCAATGAATTGTAGTCCAAAACCACCAACAATAACAATCATAGGAATACAAAAAAGAGTATGCCTTGTTTCATCATAAAAAGCTGAGTTACGCACAATTGCAAGTAATGGAAATAAAAATAACTGCATCAGTACTATTAGCCATATTATTTTACTGCTACAATATTTCACAATTACGGTTTTGGTAACTGCAAAAATTCCAAAAATAAATAAGATAATAAATAGTAATGGCATTTGAACTGCATACCAAGCAATTAAGTACGCACCAGCATTCCATTTATCTAAGCCGGGATTCATGCAGTGGTTTAGTAATTGAGAACAACCGACCCAATCAAATTTACTCATCAACCTTATATCATTAATTACGTATTGCAATGGTTGGTGCCAAGCACCTGGTGTTAGTATTAAAGCAAAAATAATAATTAAAATAATTGTTTTTACAGCAAAAGATAATCTTAATTTTAAATTTTCTTTATATACAAGAGCTAGTGTTAAAGTATTTACAAAGATTGCAGGTATAAATGCAAACTTTACTGCTACAAGAATTGCTCCAGTAGTAATTAGTTTAATATATAAAAATTTGTGGATTTTACTATTAGTATTAAAGGCATGAACTACCTTACACACATAATAAGTGTAATAGGTAAAAAAAGCTCCAGCAGAAAGATCTTTATAATTAAAAAAACTATGCCCTAACCAAATTGGATATAGTAACAATAATGCTGCAGTTATAAAAGCAAAATTTCTTTTAATACCAATTAGTAAACATATTTTATAAACATAGTAACTTGCTAATACACTCATTAAAAAAATAGTAATGTGGCTACAAACAAAATAATTATCAAAAAACAATGATAGAATATAACCAGGTAAGATGTTGATAATGCCATAATAAACATGATTATTTACATGAGGATCTGGTAGCTCTATACCATGTGCAACCGCAAAATGAATAGCTACCATGTCTGGCCCATCAGGTTCGTCCCAAGTTATGCCACCAATATATAAAGAAGATATAAACAAACAAGATGAAATTACTATCATTATCACATATAAAACTAATCCAGGATTAGTAGCAACATACTGTTTAATTTTTAACATATTAATATCCTCAAGATTATATAAAATTAATCATAAATTTTTCGAACTAAGAATATTGGTCTTTGTTTTGATTCAACAAAAATCCTACCAATATATTTACCAAGCATTCCAATTCCTGTCATCTGTAAGCCGCTAAAAAACAAGATAAATAATAGTAATGAGGGATATCCCGGAAGATCAATACCAAAAACCACCGTCTTGACAAAGTAATATATGGCATAAAGCAAACTTAAAAATGAAATAACCAATCCCAAATAAAACCAAATTTCTAATGGAGCTCTACTAAAACTAGTAATACCATCAATAGAAAATTTTATTAAATTAAAATAATTCCACTTTGTTTTCCCAGCAGATCTATTTTCTCTTTTATGATAAACTAATTTTTGTTTAAAACCAATCCACGCAAAAATACCTTTATTAAACCTAACTCTTTCACCAAGTGCTAAAAAAGCATTAACTGCAGCTCTATCTAATAAACGATAATCCCCAGCATTTGGAATAAGTTCAGTTGTGCTAATTTTATTCATTATTTTATAAAATATTCCAGCAGTCTTACGTTTCATATAAGTATCAGTATTTCGTACTTCTCTAACTGCGGTTACTACTTCATAGCCATTTAGCCAATGGTTTACCATATCCAAAATCAATTCGGGAGGATCTTGTAAATCTGCATCTATCGCAACTGCACAATCTCCACTAGAGTGTGCGAATCCTGCGTATAGTGCAGCTTCTTTACCGAAATTACGCGATAAGTCAATAATTTTAATTTGTGGGATAATGGCTTTTTTTTGAAGTAAACGCTCCACCGTATCATCAGTGCTTCCATCATTTACAATGATAATCTCAAAATCTATTAGCAATTGTTTTAAAATTGGAATCAGTCTATCAAAAAGTATATTTATACCTTTTGATTCATCTTTCATCGGAATAATAATACTAATTAACTTTTTTTGTTCCATATATCTAAACCATATCTTAAAATATAATACCTATAAATTCAATAAGCCATAGCATACTACTGCACATGGCTTATTTATTTGACCAGACGTAACCACAAAGTTAAGAATTTACTTCAGAAGCTTCTTCTTTAGCAACATGAGCCTCAGCAGCAACCACAGTGCCATCAGCAGCAGTCAATGCTGACTCATTCAACACAGCTTTGATTGATAACCGCATACGCCCACGATCATCAAATTCAACCACTTTAACTTTAACATCCTGACCTTCTTTAAGATATTTCTTAACATCATCAACACGCTCATTAGCAATTTGTGATACGTGAACAAAGCCTTCACGAGCTCCAAGAATAGATACCATAGCACCCATATTTCTATCTAAAATACGTGTAACTTTACCATCATAGTTTTCCCCAAGTTTAGCGTCAACCACGATACCTTCGATAATCGTTCTAGCTTTTTCTGCACCTTCACGAGATACACAAGCTATAGTTACCAGACCTTCATCAGTAATATCGATCGTAGCACCAGTATCAGCAATAATTGATTTAATCACTGAACCGCCCTTACCAATCACATCCTTAATTTTTTCAGGAGCAACTTGCATAGTGTATAACCGTGGCACACGATCCGATAATACCTTAGGATACGGTAGTGCTTGTTTCATAAGACCTAAAATATGTAAGCGACCCTCACGAGCTTGTTGAAGTGCAACATGCATAATTGGACGCGTAATTCCATCAATCTTAATATCCATTTGTAGAGCTGTAACTCCAGTTTCAGTACCTGCAACTTTAAAGTCCATATCGCCTAGATGATCCTCGTCCCCAAGAATATCTGTTAATACCGCAAATTTAGAACCTTCAAGGATCAAACCCATTGCAACACCAGCAACGTGATCACGAATTGGAACACCAGCTTCCATCATAGATAAACATCCGCCACATACCGTAGCCATTGATGATGAACCATTTGATTCTAAAATCTCAGATACTACACGTAGACTATACGGAAATAATTCTTGAGTCGGTAGAACTGCTTTCAAAGCACGTTTAGCTAGGTTACCATGACCTACTTCACGACGTTTTGGTGGCCCCATCCGCCCTGTTTCCCCAGTTGAAAATGGAGGAAAATTATAATGTAACATAAAGCGTTCAGAATAAGTACCACTTATAGCATCAATAGTTTGCTCATCCATCTTAGTACCAAGAGTTACAATAGCTAAGGCTTGTGTTTCTCCGCGAGTAAATAATGCAGAGCCATGAGTACGAGGTAACACGCCAGTTTGGATATCAATTGGACGCACAGTCTTAGTATCACGACCATCAATACGCGGTTCACCACTTAAGATCTTACCACGAACAATAGCGGCTTCAAATTGTTCAAAGTATTCATTAACTTGATTTACATACAATGTATCACTATCTTCAGTTATTAATTCAGCAGTAACTTTGGCTTTGATTTCATCAATCTTAGCATAACGTGATTGTTTTTGACGTAGATTGTAAGCTTCTTTTAACCCTTCTTCAGCAAGAGCTTTGATTTTAGCAATTAATTCTTCATTTTTAGCAATTGGAGCCCACTCCCAAACAGGAGGATTTACTTCGCTAACAAATTCCGAAATAGCATTAATAACTACTTGTAACTGCTCATGACCATACATTACTGCATTTAACATAATGTCTTCTGGTAGTTCTTTAGCTTCACTCTCTACCATTAAAACTGCTTGTTTAGTACCAGCAACCACCAAATCCAAACTAGAACTTTCTAATTCAGTTTTACTAGGGTTTAATACAAATTGTTCGTTAATAAAACCAACTCTAGCAGCTCCAAGAGGCCCTTTAAAAGGAACTCCAGATAATGACAATGCAGCTGAAGCACCAATAAGTGCTGGAATATCAGGAGATACTTCTGGATTTAATGAAATTACTTGAGCTACAAGGTGAATTTCATTATAAAAGCCCTCGGGGAACAATGGACGAACTGGGCGATCAATCAACCTAGCTGTAAGTACTTCATGATCTCCAGGCTTTGTTTCACGTTTGAAATATCCACCAGGAATCTTACCAATTGCATAATTTCTTTCGAAATAATCAACTGTTAATGGGAAAAAATTCTGACCTGGTTTTACGTTTTTATTAGCAACAACAGTAACTAATACAACTGTTTCATCAACACTCACTAGTACACTAGCTGTTGCTTGACGTGCCATAACACCAGTTTCTAGTGTTACACTGTGTTTTCCATACTGAAATGTTTTTGTTTTTTTATTAAACATTATTTACCTTTTCTATATATCTCTCATTTCTAAGGGTTACCAAATGTAACCTTTTTCTTTATTTACGTAAGCCAAGCTCTTTAATTAAGCCTAGGTATTTAGCATTATCAGTACGTTTTAGATAGTCTAATAAACGACGACGGCTAGATACTAACTTTAATAACCCACGACGTGAATGATGATCTTTAGCATGAGCTTTAAAATGCTCAGTTAAATCGTTAATTCTTGCTGTAAGTAGTGCAACTTGAACTTCGCTAGAACCTGTATCACCTTCTTCACGTTGGTGTTTTTTAATAATTTCTGCACGTTGTTGAACTGTAATTGACATTATATAATCCTTTATGTGTCTAACTCTATAAGAGTATTAGTTAATAAGTCAAGCATTGCCAAGTATTAGGACATAACCCCCTAAAACCTAGCTATACTTCTGATTCTCATATGAATGAGACAAACATTATATCATAAAACCTTACTCGAGGATAGTTTTGATTAATGCTTCAAAATTAGCCCCTAAATCCTCGTCATAGTGTATATTCAGTTTAGTAATTTTCTGCAGCTCTTCAACATTACCAAACAACACACTATTATTAAAATATTTAAATAATTCATAATCATTGTAATCATTACCAAAAACAAATATATCAACATTCGCAAATTCTCCAACAAATGGTAGAACACTAATGTATTTATTACAGTCTGAAGGTACAATATCAAAACACTTATCATAACTATGATGCTTGATTAATAACCCGTTAATTTTAGAATACTCTCTAAAATAATCATGAGCTTCCATGTCAAACACCCAAACCTTATACACGTCATTATTAATGAATTTTGACATATCATTAATATGGTACTTTTTTGAGCTATCTGCCAAAAAACCAAAAACCATATTCTCCATGTGCGGGTGATAATAATGTGTCAAACTATCCATTATAAACGGGTGTTTATTATCAATACAAAATTCTGCTATATGTGGTAGATGAATATTATCAATTCCATTACTTCTAATCAAATTACCATTATGATATGATACTACGCCACTAAATAACCCAAGAGGCTGCTTATGTGCCCATAAAGGCATTACATTTTTGAACTCCCGTAGCGGTCTACCTGTTGCAAAAATTATCTCATGCCCATCTTCTTTAATTTTAAGTAAAACACTCTCTACATCTTTACTTAAAAACTGATTATTAAAGATTATAGTGCCATCTAAATCAAATATAAAACATTTACGCTGATTTTTGTTTACCACCAACTTACTTAAAATAACCTCTTTGTCTAATATCATTTATTATTCCGATCTAATTCACGTAAAAACCTTAATCTTTCAGCCACCCTTTGTTCCAAACCTTCTGTAGTTGGTTTATACAACTGTAATTTCTGCATTCCCTCTGGCCAATAATTTTCATTAGGGACATAATGATTAGGAAAATCATGGGCATAATTGTACTTATTCAGCTAACTGTTGATTCATTAAGAAAATCTTTAAAATGACTACCACATTATGGTAATAGTGTTATTTCTGGCAAATCAATCCCCTTTAATCTACGATATAGATCAAGAGCATATTTGTCGGCTTGACTAGCAATATAATCAGTTGCAAGCATTACCTGCTTATCTAAAGAGCCATTGGATCTAAACCGTTCTGGAAGTAATTGTATCATTCTAGAGTCTTTTTTGGATGGATTTATGTGATTATTAATTATCGCAAATATAAACTGCTTAAGTAAATAACTAAGTATTTCATATCCAGCTAATTCAATCTCAAGAACTGGCTTATACGAGTAAGCACTTTTTATAACCATATCGCCAATCGTATTTAAGGAATTACTAATTATAGAATCATTCATTAAAAGAACGTCCATTAAGCCGCATAGTTTTCCTTTGGATATAAGTTTATCATACTGCCCACTCATAATTTCAGTATAATTCGATATAAATAATTCCACCATCTCACCAATAAGAATATTTATAGTATATGAGCGTAATTTAGCAAACTTATCCTCAACAACTAGATCTTTAATATTATTTTTTACAAAGCACATATCCTTGTTTTTACTCTCTATTACTTGCATTAGTAGCGTCTCAATATCTTTATAGTTTATTAATCCAAGCTTATGTGCATCTTCTAAATCTAATAAACGATAACAAATATCATCCGCAGCTTCAACCAAAAATACTAAAGGATGACGGCAATAGGTCGTACCTTGATATAAATTTAACCCACAAGAACTAGCTACTTTATCAAGTAACCCTAATTCTGAACTAAAAAAGCTATGTTTACTTTTATATATATTTGTATTATTGTACGTAGCTGGATATTTCATTACTGCGGCAATAGTTGATAGAGTAAGGTTTAGATCATGCGAGTTATAAATAAACCTCATTGCTTGTGCATTACCATCAAAATTGGATAACTCATTTACTAATTTTTTACCCAGATGCGCAATAAGAAACTCCGAATTATCACGATAAAAACTTGATATTGCATCTTCACCAGCATGTCCAAATGGTGGGTTGCCCACATCATGAAGCAAGCATGCTGCACCAACTATACTTGTGATATCCAAATCAAAATTATTCGGTAAATCATTATCTAAGAGTGCAATTTGTTTAGCTACCAAGTGCCCCATTGATCTACCAACTGATGATACTTCAAGGCTATGAGTCAACCTACTATGTATAAAATCACTATGCGGGATAGGAAATAGCTGAGTTTTATTTTGTAAATGCCTGAAAAATGGTGAAAAAGTTATTTTATTTTGATCTCTTTCAAACTCGCTTCTATCATTATCATCATTAACTCTAACAGATGAAAAAAATAATTTATCTTTTACAATTAAACGTCGCCATGACATATAGTTCATACTAAAATTTTCCATTTATTAAATTTGTATCAAGTAGGAGGAGCCAAACGACTCCATGCTCTTAAACTACCATACCTATGTTGCAGCATACGGCGGTTCTACCTATTTGCAGGAGCTTTTGATAAAAGCAAGGCTATTACCCCAAAAAACAGGTAGCCCAGAGCTAATTCATATGGAATATTTCTAACCCCTTGTGGTAATGACCAAGGTAAATATAATTGCCCACTTATGTACAAAGAATGAATTACCCCAAAAAATGCTAAAACAGCCAAAACACAGCTAGAGGCAAAGGTTTTTACCCATTTACGCTCCATTGCAAAATAAAGCATAGTAGACCACAACATACCTGTTACAATAAAGCCATTACCTAGTACTACAATTGCCAAATGATCACTAATCGTAGGTAACACATTAGTAAACATTTGATCTTGTAATTTATCAACAGGGATTAAAGTTCCATCAGTGATCTTAATTTCAACAAGTCTAGCAATTGATGGAAATATCGCAAATAATATAACGGGATAATATTTTTTATCTGAATGCATAAAGCCCTGCATTGCAATTTCAAATGCTACATAAAGAAGTACTGGAGCAACCGTTACCTCGGGTACTAAATTTACAATAAAGCCAACTAAACCAAAAACCCCCCCGACACCTACTACAATTATATTTATTAATAAAAACCCAGCTCTGGCACCCATTTTTTTGTACGCAGGAAATCCAGCATATGGTGTAGTTTGTAGAACTCCTCCAAAAAAAGAAGCAACCACTGTTGCAACACCATCAATCAACATAAGATCCCGAACAACATACTCATCACCCATGCAATCAGCACTTTCAACGACAGACATAGTACCAAAAATCACTAATAATGCAAATGGAAATATCACTGGTAGATATTTTATGATAGATGTAGACTCATGTAGAAACGCAAAAGTTGGAGTAGGAAGAAGAAAGCTCATATTAGCTGTCAAATTCGGTATAGCTCCGCTTAAGCCTAATGGCGAAAGCATGTAGTAAACAGCAGTTCCAAGTACAATCGCAACGGGAATACCTGATAATCTAAACGGCAATTTAACTTTAGCAAACATTGTTAACATTACTAGGGTTAAAGACAACAGCCCAACTGATGGAACTTTAAAAATTGAATTAAGTGGGAAAAAACCAATTAAGGCAATTGCAACCCCACCAATAGCACCTAGTAATGCCGGCTGTGGAATTATTGCTTTTAAGCGATTAGCAAAAAAACTAAATATTAATTTTATAACACCAGCGGCAAACAAACATCCAACCCCAATTTGCCAAGCTTTGATACCTGCTGTATGTGAATCCAAACCTTGGGTATGTAAGTAACTAAATGCTGGACCAATTATACAAACTACAAAACCAATCGCCGAAGGTGCATCAAGCCCGAAAGGCATAGCTGTTACATTTCTACCAATTTTTTTAGCTAAACGAAACCCTAACCACAAACACAATAAATTACCAACCATCACCCCAACAACAGTTCCTGGGATTATATGAGACATAATCACTTCTAATGGGAACTGATATCCAAACTGGAGAATTAAAGCCATAAAAGTTAATACCGCGAGATTATCAAAGATAATAGTAGCACCAGCTGCAATATCACCGCTTGCAAACCAATGGTATTTAAAACTTTTATTCGAACTCATGTACGACCTTTCTAAAAATTATGTTATTTTAAATTTTCAACGCCAAAATGCCGATAAGCATAATCAGTTGCTATTCTTCCACGTGGCGTTCGTTGTAAAAGTCCACTTTGCATAAGATACGGCTCAATCACATCTTCAATAGTGTCTGAGGCTTCGCCCAAAGTAGCTGATAGTGTTTCAAGCCCTACTGGACCACCACCAAATTTATTGATTATCGCATCTAGTAGCTTTTTATCCATTACATCTAACCCAATTCTATCTACATCAAGCATATTTAGAGCAGCATCCGCAATATATTTATCAATCTTACCATTATGTTTAACTTGGGCATAATCTCGAACTCTTCGTAATAAGCGATTTGCAATTCTAGGTGTACCACGCGAACGTTTGGCTACTTCAATCGCTCCATCAGGGCTTATATTTAAATTAAGTAAATTTGCTGAACGTTTGATTACTTCGGTTAATTCTTCAATTGAATAAAATTCCAAACGAGATATAATTCCAAACCGATCACGAAGAGGGTTAGTTAACATACCTGCTCTGGTTGTTGCACCAATTAAAGTAAACTGAGGTAACTCAATCTTAATACTACGTGCTGAAGGACCCTCACCTATCATAATATCAAGCTGAAAGTCTTCTAAAGCTGGATACAAAATCTCTTCTACTACTGGAGAGAGTCTATGGATTTCATCAATAAACAGTACATCGTTAGCTTCTAAATTAGTTAATAGTGCAGCTAAATCCCCAGCCTTTTCTAGAACCGGGCCTGAAGTTTGGCGAAGATTTACACCCATTTCACGAGCAATAATATGAGCTAGAGTAGTTTTTCCAAGCCCAGGAGGCCCAAATAATAACACATGATCAAGTGCTTCATTTCGATGCAGACTTGCTTGTATAAAGATCTCTAATTGTGCCTTTACTTTATCTTGCCCAATATATTCAGTAAAGATCTTTGGTCTTAAGGCACGTTCAACAACTTCATCCCCAGTTATCTTTTCAGGTGCCATAACCCTTTTATCTAAATTAGTATCGGTACTCACCAAGTTATCAGTTTTAATCACTTAAACCGCTTTCAAAAATTTATTCGCCATAAGGTTTTTGCATGTTTTGCCAATTCTTTTTGGCGTTTAACTATAGCATCTCTGTTCCATTCTACAACAGATTCAAACATTTTATTTGTTTGTAATCCACTCTTAAACAGTACTTCTTTTTTATCATTAAATAACTTACGATCAATATTATTATTTTGTTTCACACTAAGTAATGCCAAATTACCCACCATATAAACAGAGTTAGCAAAATCATTTCCAAATACTCCCATCCAATTTTCATCTGGATTTTCGGGTAATACATGTTCTAATGTCAAATCACTATCAATACTTCCAGATAGGCTATGGTTTAATGACCGCTCTAATTTTAGTAATAAATATTTAATTGATTGAGTTCTTTTATTTTTAAATTCTTTTTTTTCAAAAGCTGCTACAAACTCTGAATCATTTATTTGCCAATGGTAACAGTTTATCTAATTGACATAAAAAACGGTAATATTTTGAATTATTACGATTCAAAGTTAGTTTACTATCTGTAGCCAAGGTAATCGGGTTAGTAAATCCTATATAGTTTTGTAAAACTAATTTTCTTTTTTCATTATTTTCAGTATCAACTGACGACGCAATCAATTCATTTAAACGATATAATGCTGCAATAATCATAATACTTAATGTAGTAATCCTCTGTTGACCATCTACAATAATAAAATCCACATCAGTTTTTTTTGTAAGACAATATACCCCATATAATGACCGTCATCTTTATTGGAAAAGTCTATATCTGATATATCATCCCATAAGTCATTCCACTGCTCTTCTTCCCAAGAATAGTCGCGTTGGAATTTTGGTACTTTAAATTTTTTGCCATTACCAATTAATGCACTTAAAGTTTCTTGATTTGTGGTAAATTGTTGCATCTTTAAAACTTTCTAAATTGCAACCGGAGCTTTGATTGCTGTCTCTGGATCATAGTTTACTAATTCAAAGTCACTATATTTAAAATCAAAGATACTCTTAACTTCAGGATTAATTTTCATCTGAGGTAAACTTCTAGGAACCCTTGATAACTGTAAGTTCACCTGTTCCATATGGTTTAGATAAATATGTACATCCCCAAAGCTGTGAACAAAGTCACCTAGTTCTAAATTACATACCTGAGCTATCATCTGAGTAAGTAATGCATAACTTGCTATATTAAACGGAACTCCAAGAAACACATCTGCAGAACGTTGATACAACTGACAAGATAAGCGATTATTCGCTACATAAAACTGAAATAAATTATGACATGGCATCAAAGCCATTTTATCCAAATCCCCAACATTCCAAGCTGATACGATTAAACGCCTTGAGTCTGGATTAGTCTTAATTTGTTTTATCACATCGCTAATTTGATCAATCACACGACCATCAGGTGTCTCCCAACTACGCCACTGATGCCCATATACAGGACCTAGTTCACCATTCTCATTTGCCCATTCATCCCATATAGATATACCATTATCTTTAAGGTATTTAGTATTAGTATCCCCGTTAAGAAACCACAATAACTCATGAATAATTGATTTAACATGCACTTTTTTGGTAGTAACTAGCGGAAACCCATCAGATAAATTAAATCGCATCTGATACCCAAATGTGGAAACCGTACCAGTTCCAGTGCGATCTGATTTTTTGACTCCAGTATTTAATACATGCTTTAATAAATCATGATATTGCTTCATATATGCCTTCTTTTTAAACTATCAATAAATCTAGAATTGTTTGTGTTGTTAATAACAAAGGCTTTAATTCACACGTGGTATTTAAATCCTGCCAATATAATTTCTGTCCTTCATCCCCAGATGGTTCGCCCAACCAACGCTTAACAAGCATCACATGTAACTTAACTTGTTTACTGCCATAGTTTTGCACAATATAGGTCAAATCTTTACAATCTTCGACTTTAGCAACTACCCCAATTTCTTCAGCAAGCTCTCGAACCAAAGCCTCATTAAGACTCTCACCTACTTCTATCTTACCACCTGGGAATTCCCAACTTCCAGCATGTGATTTACCCTCTGGACGCGTAGCCATTAATACACGATTATCCTTTATAAGTACCCCAGCAACGGCTATTACTTGTTCCATATCTTACGGTACTTTTCTAATAACATAGGCTGCGTCTCAGGTTTTAAGACATCCACATCAATACATGCTACAGGACACACAATTTGACACTGCGGCTCATCAAAATGCCCAACACACTCGGTACATAAATCAGGATTAATTTCATAGATCTCAGCTCCCTGATAGATAGCCTTATTGGGACATTCAGGTTCACACACATCGCAGTTAATACATTCTTCAGTAATTATTAATGACATTTCAACCTCTAATTGGTGCTATTAGCATATAAGCTACACTACCAGCTTTTGACTCTTTTATTATATCATAACCATCCAAATTAGGACGAGTTTGATACTCTATGTATATTACACCTCTATTAGTCAATACCTCAGTCTTACTAATAATATCTAAGCATTTTGACAATAATTCACTTTGGTATGGCGGATCCAGAAATATTACATCAAAACCTTTAGGTAAACGTTCCAGATAATTTATACCATTACTATTAGTAATCTCTAAATTACTCATTGCTAATATTTCTTTATTATGCTGTAAGTCTTTTATTACCGCAACATCCTTTTCGACCAAAGTTACCCATTTAGCATGACGAGATAGAGCTTCAAACCCCAGAGCCCCAGAGCCTGCAAATAAATCAAGACAAACTTTACCACTTAAATCTTGTCCTAGCCAATTAAATAATGTCTCTCTCACTCTATCAGGAGTTGGACGTAAGCTATTCACCCCATCTTTAAATTTCAAAACTCTACTACGGTGAATACCACCAATTATTCTTACTTGCCCCATTTATTAAACCTCAGCCGATATTTTAGCAAAAGATTCATTTATAAACTCACTATTATATTTACGATTAAATCTTGGTAATGAATCTAAAAGGATACTTCCATAATTTTTAGTAACTAAACGATTATCACATATACTTAATTGCCCATAATCACCCTCATCTCGTATAAGTCGCCCAGCAGCCTGAATCAGACGAATACAAGTTTCAGGCATCGACACTTCAAAGAAGTAATTACCTTTTTCATATTTAACCCAATACTCTTCAACCATGCTCCCAGGATTCTTATGAGTTTCAAAGGGAAGTTTAGTAATTATTACATGGATGCAATATAAAGAAGGTAAA
>CAZJFO010000006.1:0-19376 GCA_964545465.1 uncultured Neisseria sp. | reverse complement strand
ATCAACCCCTTCAGCAAATGAGTTTAAGCCAAATATAATACTTGGACTACCTGCATCAATTTTCTCTTTATGTTTATCTAGCAATCTTTGGGTACTCATATAATCAGTTTGAAGTAGGATGTTTTTATGCATTCCTTTAGGTAGCATATTATGAGTTTCAATTAACTGATTGCGATTAAAAAACAAAACTAATGTACCATAGCCTTCATTATAATTCAAGGTCTTAAGTAAATATTGACTAAGTTCATTAGTAAACTCATCACGCGTAGTATACTCTGGTGAATGCTTAAATCTTGGCACCACAATTTGTGCCTGTTTTTCATAGGTAAAACTTGTAGGGAGTTTAAAAGTAGCAACTTTAGGTAATAAATTTAGTCCTAATTTGTGTAAATAATACCTAAAGTCTTCACCAACCGCAAGAGTTGCTGAAGCTATTAATGCACCGTGCACTTTGCTCCAAAGTTTATTTAATAGTAAATTGCCAATATGAGTTGGACGAGCATTAATTACAAAATCCTCATGACCACGCACAGCTTTAAAATCTATCCATTTGGCATTAGCATTATAACGTGAATCATCTTGATTGATAATATACTGGCAAGTTTGCATAACTGTTTCAACTACAGTTAGATAAAATCCTAGTTTGTTAAGATTAGCCTCCAACAAGTATTCTTGATTTGCACGTAGTTGCTCTTTCATACCATCTACAACATCAACTACATTTGCGTATAATTCACCAGCTATATAAGTAATATTAACAAAACGATCACGAAACTCAGTACCTAAAACTGGGTTTAAATAATCATTTAAAATTAACTGATTATCTTTAAACAAATGAATATTCTGGGTTAGTAGCTGTTGCACTTCATCTAACATAACTATTAGATTACTAGTTTGTTCATACATTTCATCACATTTTGCAGTATCAGTTATTAGATAATGATTGCCTTGTTGATTATAAATTAATTTCGATAAATTATTACAATTGCCAATAGCGTGTTTTAATTCAAAACTTTTACTAAAACTAGAAATCGCATTATCTGATAGATTATGTCCCTCATCTACGCATAAAAAATAATCAGCGGGTTTAAAAGGTAAAACACTACCGCTACCTATAGTAATATCAGATAGTAATAAGCTATGATTTGTAACAATAACATCACAAGTCTTTAGTTTTTCACGGTTTAGATAAAATGGACAAGTTGATTCATCTTTTTGATTAAACGGACAGGAATACGACAAGCAGCGTTCTTTATCCGTTGTAATACTAACTTTAAGTTTATGGTCAATTTGAAGAGGAGAAATATCCAAATCACCATCCCAAAGCTTTTTATTAAAATTACTTTTAATTTCTAGTAGCTGTTCTTGGCTTTGTTTATTATCAGTAAACATATCACCAGTATTTTCTTGAAGTGATAACTCAAGCTGATAGGGGCATAAATAATTACCTCTACCTTTAGCTAAACCATAGCTAAATTTTACTCCACTATGCTTTTGGAGTAACGGAATATCTTTTTCAACTAATTGACTTTGAAGAGTTTTAGTTGCTGTAGCAATAATAAGTTTTTTATATAGCTTTTGAGCTGAGACTACCCCTGACAATATATAAGCTAAACTTTTACCCGTACCAGTTGGAGCCTCAATCAAGCATATATTGCTACCATCTTTTAGCTCAGGGTTTGCTTTATCGAAACACTCTGAAACAGAATTTATCATCAGAAGTTGACTATCCCGCACCCGAAATTTAGGTATCGCGTTAGTAATTTTATTATATATTTGTTTTAATTGCATTAATTAGTTTATTCCTATGCAAATTTATTTTCTTTAGCATGTCCACAACTGATACCACTATCTGCTTTAACATCAGTAAGTTTTTCAGAAGTAATACAAGATAATACTAGATTAGTATATTCAAAAATTAAATGTGGAGAGGGAATTACTTCAATTGCTGTTGCAGACACATTCATTAAGTCCTCTAAAGCAACAATACTATCTCTACCATATGGATTTACTACTGGAGTCTCAGCTTCATTTTTTGTAGGATCAATAATCCTAATATTAGTATTTTTTATGGTACTTAATGCCTGAGGGCTATGTGTAGTAACCAATAGTAACGCCATCCAATATATAAGTTTTACCAGCACTACTATCCGCAACCAACACATTTAAGTTATCTTCAAACTCTATTTTAAAATTCTCAAGATTGCGAAAATTGATCAATCTCAGTGTTTTAATTTTCATGATTTTACCCTCGCCCAAGACTTTATCATCAGTCGCACTTTAGGACTACGCAACACCATTTTATAATCTTTAATTTGGGTAAAACTCATTATCTAGAATTTGGGCAAAAGTCCATTCACAAGTCTCTGGAAAAAATGATTTAGATAGCCAAGTTTCTTTTGCAGCATCTCGTATTGCTGAATTAAATGCTCGTTTAAATATAATATCTAGATATTCTGGACTACCTAAACTTGGACTATCTTCCAAATGATACCTTAATTGATCTCGCTGTTCTTCAATAGTATACTTCCAGCTATTACATTTCAAATCTGGCTGATACTTCCACTTAAGTAAATGCACTAGTAAAACTTCTAATCTACTTGCTAACTCTCTTTTTTCACTTGCACCCCTTATTTGCAATTGCTGTTGTAAATGGATTAAATCTAACTTATTCAAACTTTTCGTTTCAATTAAGTTAGCTTGCTCCCTAGTCCAAGCATAGAAGTCTTTTTCATATAATGTTGTTGCTGCTCTCATCAGTTTAACTCCTTTAATCCCCATTTCACTAATAATTATACCAGAATTCAGAGCCAACAATTGTTACTTTGTATTTCTATATTCATCTACATACTATATTCCAGATTACCACCAAAAGTACCTGCATAATGTATATCCAATATCGCCGCATAGAATGCTATATAATGATTTAGATATCTAACTCATTTCTTCTAACGTGTTTTAAATTTTTTAGGCTAGAATACCAGGCATCTCCTATTACTATAGCTGGGTTATAATTTCATACTTGTTGTCAATGCGTAACTTCTAATATTCATTGAACTTGCCATATTTTATACAAGGTATCGGAGCAAATTTTGCGTAATGTATGCAAAAAACACACTTATTTGATTCTAGCCTTACTTGCTCAATGCTTTTTTGATTTAAAAATAAAAAATCAAGTAATAAATTACTTGATTTTTTATAATATTATCCGCATTAATAGAATCCTACGTGCTGATAACAAGGAATAGTCACAACTAAGCAACCGTAACGTACATTAAGTACGTGAGGATTGCGACTTATGACGTATGACGCAGTTAGCAGTGATGTAGGATTCTATTAATCCCAGGCTAATGCACCGCCGGTTTGATACTCTGTAACTCTAGTTTCAAAGAAATTCTTTTCTTTCTTAAGATCTATCATCTCACTCATCCATGGAAATGGATTTGTTGCACCTGGGAATAACTCATTAACCCCAATTTGCTGCATCCGACGATTACAAATAAAGCGTAAATACTCTTTAAACATACTAGCGTTTAATCCAAGCACTCCACGAGGCATAGTGTCTTCTGCATAAGCATACTCTAAATCAACCCCTTTACGAAATAATTCAGTAATTTCAGCTTTAAACTCTTCCGTCCACAAGTGTGGATTTTCTAGTTTAATGGTGTTAATTAGATCAATCCCAAAGTTGCAGTGCATCGATTCATCACGTAAGATATATTGGTATTGTTCAGCAGCTCCAGTCATTTTATTTTGGCGCCCAAGAGCAAGAATTTGTACAAAACCAACGTAGAAGAAAATACCTTCCATGATGCATGCAAATACTATCAATGATTTTAATAAATCTTTATCAGCAGCAGGTGTACCAGTTGTGAAGCTTGGATTAGTCAATGTGTCAATGAAAGGAATTAAAAACTCGTCTTTAGCTTTAATGCTTGATACTTCATGATAAGCATTAAAAATCTCCCCCTCATCCAAACCGAGACTTTCAACTATATATTGATAAGCATGAGTATGAATAGCCTCTTCAAATGCCTGACGTAGTAGGAATTGGCGGCATTCAGGAGCAGTAATTTGGCGATATGTACCAAGAACTATGTTATTGGCAGCCAAACTATCCGCAGTTACAAAAAAACCTAGATTACGTTTTACAATCAGTCTTTCATCTTCAGTTAGACCATTTGGACTTTTCCATAACTCAATATCTCTTTGCATATTGATTTCTTGTGGCATCCAATGATTTGCACAAGTAGCCAAATATTTTTCCCACGCCCATTTATACTTAAATGGCACTAGCTGATTTACATCTGTTTGACCGTTGATAATCCGTTTATCAACCAGATTAACTCGATTTACACCATCGTTTGTTATAAGAGCTTCATTATTAGTAAACTCCATGTTAGTTCTCCTTCAAAATTTTATTCATTAAATAATGCATTAACATAATCCTTGGCCACAAAAGGTCTTAGATCATCTATAGTTTCACCAACACCAATAAACCGTAGCGGTATTGGTCGTTCACGAGCAATTGCACAAATAACCCCACCTTTAGCAGTACCGTCAAGTTTGGTTAATACCAACCCAGTTAAAATTAGAGCATCATCAAAGGCTCTAACTTGATTAAGTGCATTTTGTCCAATATTAGAATCTAATACCAATAAAACCTCGTGAGGGGCACCATTTAGTGCTTTACCAATCACACGCTTTACCTTTTTAATTTCTTCCATTAAATTTAATTGTGTCGGTAGTCGCCCTGCCGTATCAGCTAGTACTATATCTATTTTTTGGGCTATCGCTGATTGAATAGCATCAAAACACACAGCGGCTGGATCCCCACTTTCCTGAGATACAACAGTTACATTGTTTTTAACCCCCCAAGCCATTAGCTGTTCACGAGCAGCAGCTCTAAATGTGTCCCCAGCTGCAAGCATTACACTCTTACCCTGAGATTGAAAATACTTAGCTAATTTACCAATTGAGGTGGTTTTACCAGCTCCATTAACTCCAACTAGCATTATTACAAAAGGCTTATGACCTCCAGTAATAAGTGGTTTTTCTAATGGGTTTAACAACTCCTCCAGCCCCTCTTTAAGTAAGTTTTGAAGCTCGGCTCTATCTTTAAGACCTCTTAAACTAACTTTCTTTTTGATTTGTTCAAGTAGGCGATTAGTTGCCGAAAACCCGATATCCGAAGCTAATAAAATCGTCTCTAATTCATCATATAAATTTTCATCAATATTACCAGCACCAAACACCCCAAGTAATTTTTTACCAAAATTATCACGCGTTTTAGATAAACCAGATTTTAGGCGACTCGACCACGAGGTCTTGACTACTGGTAAATCGCTAGAATCTTGTGTTGATTGCTCTTTGGTTTCATTACTAATAACTTCAATTACATTAGCTATTGGCACAGATATTTCTTCAACAACATCTGCAACAGGAGCAGAAACCTTCTTACTTTTGAAAAACTTAAACACTTTTACTCTTCTTTAAAAAACACTATATCTAGTGTGTATGGAGGTATTATAACACAATATACGGTGGAGTAAGAACTATATACAGTCATTTCCATATATCAGGAGTAAGTTCATATGCTAGTTTACTTGCGAATATTGAGTATGCAATTATACCAATATAGTTATGCCCAGCAGAACAAGTGCCAAACGTATTAATTTAGTTCTGCCATCAAACATATCTGATGGTGCAAGCATATCTGCCCCTGCATCTGCAAATATGACACTTTGTTTTGCCATTATTTCGACACTATCACCATTTAGTATGTTACCATTTTTATGTAAGATTCCATCATGGCCGTGTGAAGTATATGGGTCTAAAGCGATGTCTGGAATAATAAGACATTCTGGGAAATTAGCCTTAATTAATTGAATTGCTTGGGGAATAACTCCGTTAGGATTTAACGCTTGAGTTGCTAGATTATCTCTTTCATCAGTAGGGATTCTAGGGTATAAGTCAACCCCACGAATACCAAGCTTCATTAAGTGCTCAACATGCGACAATAGACCTTCGAAAGAAAAAACCATACTATTTGGCAGTTGAGGTAATAATTCACAGCACTCTTTTAGGTGAATAAAAATGGGCTTTATCAGATGCTCAGGGCTTAAATTATTTTCTGATAACATCCCCCTTAAGGTTGAATTGATGCATAAGCTGTTGCACCAAGGCTTAAAAATAAAAGTTCCAGAGTATTTTTGATACTTATTAGATCAAAAGGCAATTGAAAATTAAGCTTGTTATTGAAGAGCATAATAGCAATTAGACCAATTATTTAATTTCATGAGAAATATTTTCTAAAATAAGTGCTGTACCTTGACCAACTCCCACGCACATAGTGCATAAAGCATATCTTAAGTTGTTCGATATAAGTTGATTGGCTGCAGTACCTACTATTCTGGTTCCAGTCATACCTAATGGATGGCCTAATGCAATTGATCCACCATTTGCATTTACGTGGCTGGCATCATCAGGTAACCCTAACGCCCTTAATACAGCCAAGGATTGAGAAGCGAATGCCTCATTCAATTCAATAATCCCAATGTCCTCAAGCTTTAAATTTGCTAGATTTAAAGCTTTGTTAATTGCTGACACTGGACCTATGCCCATTATGTTAGGTTCAACGCCAGAACTAGCAGAACAAATTATTTTAGCTTTTGGTATTAAACCAAATTCTCGTATGGCTTTTTCAGATGCAACTATGACAGCTGCAGCACCGTCGTTAATGCCTGACGAATTGCCTGCAGTTATAGTAGATTCATGGCCAAATAATCCTTGTAAATTTTTTAGAGCTTCATAGGTTGTTTCACGCGGATGCTCGTCATGCTCAATTAGTAACGATTTGTTTTTTTGTGTGATACTAATTGGTATTATTTCTTCAGAAAATATACCATTAGTTTTAGCCTTAACATACCGCTGCTGACTTCTTAGGGCGAAAGCATCTTGGTCTTCACGACTAACTTGAAATTTTTGTGCAACTGTTTCTGCGGTTTCAGGCATTGTGTCTACGCCATATGATTGTTTCATCAACTTATTTATAAATCTCCAACCTATTGTGGTATCAAATATTTCCGGATTACGACTAAAAGCTTGAGTTGGTTTGGGTATTACAAATGGTGCTCTAGACATAGACTCAACTCCACCAGCGATTATAATATGGGCTTCTCCAGCTTTTATTGTTCTAGCAGCAATACTAATTGCATCCATTCCAGAAGCACATAGTCTATTAACCGTAACTCCAGGTGTTGTTACTGGCAATCCTGCCAATAATAGACTCATTCTTGCAACGTTTCGATTATCTTCTCCAGCTTGATTTGCACAACCTAAAATAACTTCATCAATGTGATTTTTTATATTTGGAAACTTATTTATAATTTCCTTTAAAACATCTGCAGCCAGATCATCTGGCCTAACCCCTGATAGAGAACCACCAAAACTGCCGATTGGAGTACGGATAAATTCACATATATATGCATTACTCAATTGACAGCTCCTTGTATCATTTTCTCAAGTAAAATTTTGGCCTCATGAATTTCATCATCACTTACATTATGCTCAGCACCAGAATAAATGCGCAAATTAACATCAACGTTACAAGATTTGAATATTTCTGCTGTTTTAACGACTCTGTCTAATGGAACCCAACTATCAGCATCTTTAATACTTAACAAGATAAACATATTTAAATTTTTGAGTTTTGGAATGGTAATGTCATCATTGTCTGAACCAAATGCCCCTCCAGCGAAAGAAATTAATCCACTGAGTTGTTCAGGGTTTCTAAGTGTGTATTCAATGGCAAGACATGCTCCTTGTGAAAACCCCATTATTGCTATTTTCTCTCGTGGAACCTTCTTTACTCTCAGCATAGATATAATTTGCTCAATACATTCTAGAGCATGATCTAGGTGCGGTTGATTCTTTGTTATTGGAGCCATAAATCCGTGTGGATACCATGTTTGTTCATATGCCACTGGAAGAATATAGCATATTTCCGACAAGCCAATTCGTTCAATAAGTTTAGATACTTGGTTAATTTCCTGCCTTCTACCGTGTAGTAAAACGACTATGGCTTTAGCCTCTTCAAGTGGGCTGCCATAAAAATGAGTTTCAGTTGTTAGGTGCATATTTTCCATATTTTATAAGTACTTTCAGTTTTTTATGATTAATTTTGAATATTTAATATTATTCGACTCTCTTCGACTGATGCAATTGCACGAGCCAAGTACATAATGGAAAATCATTTTATATTTATTAAGCTACAATTTTAACATTTTTGGTAAGCTCAAAGTGATATTCAAATGGCATAAGTTTATTGTTAAATCGTTGATGTACTCGCTTCATGTTATACCAATATCGAGTTTGGTAAATTGTCTTTTGAATCTTTGCGACTACGGTTGGTTGTGGATTCAAAATCAAAGTGCAATTTATTTAGGATATAATTCCAATTATATTAACCTTGAACACTATTTTAGCATAATTTCTGACCATAATGACAAAAACATAACAAAATAACGGCTCTAATGCAAAACGAGTGGGTAAATTCTATATTGCAGGCAGCTAAACGTAAAACACTTGGGTATAAATTTACACAGTTTAAACAGATAGCTTTCTTAATAATAGAAAAGCTAAATTTTAGCCGAGTGAATAATAATTTATCCACTCAATTAGCATAGGAACCTAATATTTTCTATACTTGCCAATAGACTGCCAAAAAAACTGAAACACCTGCTTCATGAAGTCAAGCTTCTCTAAATTAAATTCTTGATTATAGGTATATTATAATAACCTAGATGAGCCATCAAGTTTTAGATAAAAAACCATTAACTCTTTTAGATAACTCTTTAAATAAATAATCTAGACTTAATTCACCATTGTCTAGATTAATCGTATTCATACTTCGAAGCCATGTAATCTGACGCTTTGCTAGTTGCCTAGTTGCAGCTGTACCCGTATCAACTAGCTCTACATAGCTTATCATCCCACTTAAATACTGCCAAACCTGATAATATCCAACACTTCGCATCGCAGTATGGTTAATCGTTAGTTCTTCATATTTGGCTTGTAGATTCTTAACTTCATCTATGAAACCATTGGTTAGCATCTTATCAAATCTAAGATTAATTCTTGAATGTAAAATATCTCGATTTTGAGGAATAATTGCTAATGGTAGAAAATCAATACCTGAAGCTAAATGAACCTTGTTTTCTATCTGCAGGCGGCTAATTGGTACACCAGTTAAATAAAACACCTCTAAAGCCCGAATAATTCTCTGTTTATCATTTGGCATAATCTTACTAGATGCTATCTTATCAATCACCATTAACTCTTGATGTAATTTATCAAACCCTACCGACTCACCTTTTATTAACAATTCCTTTCGAATTGTTGCATCAGCATGAGGTAGACTTGATATTCCATTTAAAAGACCATTATAATACATCATAGTCCCACCCACAAGCATCGGTATAGCACCACGAGAGGTGATTTCATCAATCAAGGCAATACTATCATTAATGAAATTAGCTACTGAATAAGTTTCAAGAGGCGTCATAATATTGATTAGATGATGTGGTACTGTGGACAATTCAGATAAACTAGGTTTAGCGGAACCAATATCCATATCTTGATAAATTAATGCCGAATCTACACTGATTATTTCAACAGGATACACTGATGCTAACCTCAATGCCAGATCAGTTTTTCCAGTAGCAGTTGCCCCCATAAGAAGAATAGTTTTTTTGATTATAATTCACCATATAAAATTTATATGTATTTTAACATAACTTTTAAATATATATATCGCTAATTTATGATAAATTATAGGGTGTAGGTTATAAGGATAAATATTGATGTTACTAATAAATGAGTTTGACAGTATTGATAAGTTATTCTTTACCCTAGTTGTTATCTTAGTTACAACCAATATAACCTATAATCTAATGACTAAATTTGGACGCCCGCTTGTGCTAGGTGGCATAACTGCTGGGGTAATTATCCAACATCTGAACTTACCAACTAAATATTTTGATATCCATGCCATAGCAGGTCTTGGGCAAATGGGTATTGTAATGTTTATGATGCTAGTTGGCAATCAATTAAACTATAAAAATATACTTATTAGAAAAAGGTATATGCCAATAACATTAATAAACATGTTAATTCCGTTTATGTTAGGGTTTATATTTGCTCGGTTATTGGTTCATCACAATCTTTCATGGCTAAACGGACAATATCAAAACCTCTACAGTAGCAGCATTACCGACCACCACCTTAATTTAATGTTTGAAGTTTTTATTGGTCTTGCGGTCTCGATGACGGCATTCCCAGTTTTGTCAATGTTTTTAAAACACACACATTTAGTTAATACTAATATAGGAAGCTTGGCATTACTGTGTGGGTTTGTAGATGAGATTTTCCTATGGATTATTCTTGGGGTAATTTTAATTTTCAGTCAACAAAATACAATTATTCATTCTTTAGCTCCACTCGGGTTTATGGCGTACCTAGTTTTTATAATCGGCATTGCACCGCGAATATTAGCTTATATTGTACCGCGCATAAAAAAAGAAAGCACTATGCTTGGTTTTTTAATAATTGGGTGTTTTGCTTCAGCAGCTCTTGCTGACTCTGTAGATTTACATCAAATTTTTGGTGGATTTTTATTTGGTCTAATCCTACCACGTGATAATGAAATGATAAATGGACTTAGAAAAAATTTATTTTTACTTATCAATACAATTTTATTGCCAATTTATTTTGTAGAAACTGGTGTTGCTGCTAATGTAGTTATTTCGTTTAACTATACAACAATATTAATGATTGTAATTTTTAGCCTTATTGCCTTATTAGGTAAATTTGGTGGTTCTTTTATAACGGGTAAATTTATGGGCATGTCAAATAATGAATCAACAATGCTTGGCTCATTACTAAACATGCGAGGTATTATTGAGGTTATATTGCTTAATATTGGCTTAAATATTGGTATTATCAACGACAAAATTTACACTATTTTATTAGTCATGGCTATGGTATGCACGTTCTTTGCATCATCTTTATCTTTATATTTAAGAAAAAAACTGGAGCTACCTAAAGCTCGAGAATAATTTCTTTTACCCAAGAAGAGAATACTTCAGATATCTTTGATGCAGTGCCAACAATTTTAGCATGATCATGATGTTCAGTTGCAATACCAGTTGCTAGATTGGTAATTGATGAAATTCCCAGCACATTTATTTTAAAATAATTGGCGGTGATTACTTCATAAACCGTTGACATCCCAACAGCATCTGCCCCCATACTAGAAAAAGCTCTTATTTCAGACTTAGTTTCATAAGTAGGCCCTGATACTGCTATATAAACCCCTTCTTTAGGCGTGATATTTAATTTCTCAGCTATAAGTTTAGCGTGATTAATTAATTTATTACTATAGCACTCAGTTTGATCTAAAAAACGCGGCCCCAGATTATTATCATTTTTACCTATTAAGGGATGATTTCCTGTAAAATTAATATGATCATTAATAATCATCAAATCCCCAGCTACAAATTCTCTGTTAATTCCACCTGAAGCGTTACTAACAATCAAAGTTTTAATACCCAGCAAATGAAAAACCACTATTGGCAATACTACTTCCGAGGGCGAATATCCTTCATAATAATGAAACCGCCCCTCCATTACTAGAGCTTTCTTATTATCACCAATCGCGGCAATAGTAAGACTACCTTTATGACCTTCAACATGACTTTGAGGAAAATCTGGAATATCTGTATATGCGATAGTTTTAATAGTTTTTACCATTTTGGTAAAATCACCCAACCCTGATCCTAAAATAACAGCTATTTCAGGTATTTCACAATCAAATATATTACGAATATAATTAGCTATTGAATTAGCTTTTTGTATATTTATATTATTCATAATGTAAAATTCTCACCTAAATATACCTGCTTTACTTTTTCATCATTAACTAGCTCATCAGGAATACCGCTAGACAATACATTACCTTCACTGATTATATAGCCACGATCACAAATTCTAAGAGTTTCACGCACATTATGATCCGTAATAATAACCCCAATACCTAAATCTTTCAAAAAGTTAATAACTTTTTGGATATCAGCAACCGCGATAGGATCAACTCCCGCAAAAGGCTCATCAAGCAAAATAAACTGCGGATAATTAGCTAGAGCTCTAGCGATCTCACAACGCCTTCGTTCACCACCAGATAATGCCATTGCATTAACATCTCGTAAATGCTCAATATTTAGTGCTTTGAGTAACCTATCAACTTCACTTTGAACTTTTTTATGCCCAAGTTTTTTAAGCTCCAAAATAGCACGTACATTTTCTTCAACAGTCATTTGTCTGAAGATTGAAGCTTCTTGTGGTAAATACCCAAGCCCCATTAACGCTCGCTTATGAACTGGCATACTTTTTATATTAACACCATCTAGAAATATATCACCGCCATCACTAGCTAGTAGTCCTGCAACCATATAAAAGCTGGTAGTTTTTCCAGCCCCGTTAGGACCAAGTAGACCAATAACTTCATTACTACTAACGTGAAAAGATACATCTTTCACAACCATACGTGATTTAAAACTTTTTTTGAGATGCTTAACTTCAAGTAGGCTTTTTTCTCTAATCATTACTTTTGACCCTGATCTAAAATTACGGTTATTCTACCACCACTGGTTTTGTTAACACCATTACCAAAATTTGATTGTGCACTATATACTTGTGTTTGGGTATTATATGTCATTACATCTCCAATAACCTCACTTTTGCCTTTTTTAATCTTTGCTCTACCAGTTAATACAGCTAAATTACTCTTAGAGTTATATTCAAACTTATCGCCCTGACCTACAACTTTGACCCCATCATCTTGCATTTGCTCAAATGTAACAGGCTTTCCATATAGAATAAATGTTCTATCACCTTCCTTATCCTGGCTACCAACTCCCTTATCTGCGTGCACTATTAAAGATCCTTTAGTAATTTTTACATTACCAATAAATTCTAATACCTTTTTATTTTGATCACCAGTTGCAGAGTTAGCTTCTATTTGAAGTGGCTTTTTATCATCACCATTTAGTGCGTATGTCGGTATAGCCACTAAAGCAATTACTAATATCACGGTAAATTTATAAAAAACAGTTCTCATTTTCTTATTGCTCATAAATAACTCTTACTTTAGACGTTAAAACTAAAAAATGGGTTTTATTATCATATTTAAACCCATGGGTATACACCATACTATTACCCTGTATAGCTTGTGCATCTTCATTACTACTAAAAATATTACTATTTATGTCTAAATTAATATTTTTACTATAAATAGTTATAACCTGCTTGGGGTCTGGGTTATACATTTTAAGTACTGCACTTTCACCTAATAAACCAATCTTATTCTCCCGATTAATCCAAGCATCATTACTCGTAACACTATAAGTAATTTCATTAGAACTCTCACTAAACAGATTTAATTCCAAGTTTTTTATATATATGCGTTCGTCATCAGGATATTCAAAAGCCTCTGCTCCCTTAAGAGCATACAAAATCTTACCATTTTTATTATATACCCCTCCACTTATGCCCTTGACATTATACTGCGGATGTGTTTTTGGCAATGACATCTTATGAAAGTTTATCTGCGTCAAAGTGTTAAGTAACAAACATAGTGATGCTATGATAGCTACAGCAAAAAACTGAAAGACTTTGGATGAGTAAAGTTTATGCATAAAACCTACAAATATCGATTTAAATATTCATCAAATCGGTTTTGTGATTTAAGGATTAATTCAACTACCTCGCGAAGCACTCCTTCACCACCTTTTTTGGTAGTAATATAATCAACCCGATGTTTAACAGCTTCAACAGCATTATTAGGTGCAACCCTAAACCCTACCATAGCCATTGCCCTCAAATCAATCACATCATCTCCAATATAAGCTAACTCTGAAGATTCTAACTCTAATCTCAACATAATTTCAGCTAATTTTTTTGCTTTATCATCTATGCCAGTATAAGCTTCATCAATCCCAAGTTTATTACAACGGGCTTCAGTAACCAAAGATTTACGCCCTGAAATCACTATAATCTTAATATTAGATTCATGGGCAATATTTATGGCCATTCCATCATAAATATTGAATTTGCCAAAGGGTTCCATTTTATCTTCGTCAATAAATATAAAACCATCTGTCAAAACGCCATCAACATCAGTAACTATCACTTTTATTTTTTTAGCTTTATCATATAAATTTGTCATAATATATCTCTAAATTAATTTTGCCTGAAGCAAGTCATATAAATTAAACGCACCAACAAATTGATTACTTTCATCAACCACCACAAATCCAGTTATTTTATTATTTTCCATTAATTCAATAGCTTCTACAGCAAGGTTTTCAGCAAGAATAGTTTTCGGTGATTTATTCATAATAGTTATTGCAGTTGTTGTTAGTATATCAGTTTGATTATCTATCAATCGCCTTAAATCACCATCAGTAATAACACCAACAACTTTATTACTACAATCAACAACCCCAGCGAAACCAAGTCCTTTTTTACTAATCTCCATAACCACATCTTTTAAAGATGTATCTGGATATACAACAGGAATGCGTTCCCCAGTATGCATTAAATCACTAGCACGAGTCAAAAGACGCCGCCCAAGAGAGCCACCAGGGTGAGATAGAGCAAAATCCTCTTGCTTAAAACCACGAAGCGTGTATAAAGATACCGCTAATGCATCACCCAATACCAAACACGCAGTTGTGCTAGTAGTTGGTGCTAAACCAAGAGGGCATGCTTCTTTATCAACTTTTATATTTAGAGCACAATTAGCTATTTTAGCAAGGCTTGACTCTAAGTTACCAGTCATGGCTATCATTGGCACATTTTTACGTTTGAGTATTGGCAGTATCCCAAGTAGTTCATCGGATTCACCAGAAAATGAAATAGCAATAACAGCATCTTTTTCATCTATCATACCTAAGTCGCCATGAAGTGCTTCGGCAGGATGCACAAAAAATGCTGGTGTTCCAGTTGATGCCATAGTTGCAGCAATTTTATTCCCTATATGCCCTGACTTCCCCATACCAGTCACAATTATCTTACCTTTACAGGCATAGATAAGCTCTATAGCAGATACAAAACTATCACCTATGCAGCTTTTAACTTGATTTATACCAGCAATTTCATCTTCAAATACACTAGCTGCAATTTGTAGGATATATTCTCTATCCATTAATTAACCTTGCATTCCTGAGGCAGTAATATTATAACCTGCATCAACATAAACTATTTCACCAGTAATACCACTTGCTAATTCTGAGAAGAGGAATGCTGCGGTATTACCAACTTCTTCAATAGTTACATTACGCCTAAGTGGCGCGTTACTTGCCACATGATCCAAAATCTTAGAAAATCCTGCAATACCACTAGCAGCTAAAGTTTTAATTGGCCCTGATGATATCGAGTTTACCCTAATACCATCCTCACCTAAATAAAACGCCATATAACGCATCGTTGCATCAAGTGCAGCTTTAGCAACCCCTGCCATATTATAATTAGGTAATACACGTTCACCACCTAAGTATGTTAGACAAATTAGGGATGAATTACGCCCTTTCATCATAGGACGAGCTGCTTTAGCTAGAGCTGTAAAGCTATAAGCACTAATATCATTTGAAGTACTAAAGCATTCACGAGATACATTATCAACAAAGTCACCACTTAAGCCTTCTTTTGGAGTATAAGCAAGACTATGTAATACTCCGTCAATCCCATCCCAATATTTTTTAAGCTCAGTAAAAACATTTTCAATTTGGGCATCATCAGTAACATCACAAGGTATGATTATATCAGTACCAAATTCTTGGGCAAACCCTTTAGCTCTATCTAAAAAACGTTCAGCTTGGTAAGTAATTGCAATCTCAGCACCTTGTGCCTTGCACGCTTTTGCAACTCCATAAGCTATTGAACGATTAGACAATAACCCAGTAATAAGTATCTTTTTCCCTGTTAGCAAACCCATTAACTTTACTCCATAAAAATTAGTTATATTGCTGGATTATAGCATAACTTTGTTTATATGAGCTAATGAGTTGACATTCCAAATTAAGCCAAGTGTTAGCATTAACAGCCGCAAAAAAGCTAACGCTTTAAAAAGATAAAACTCACCACACGAAAAAAAACCTTTTAGGCTTGATAAGTATGGTGTAACACTTAAATAGTAAAGACCGCTATTCATAGATAATAAAGCCTTAACTCTTTGCCACCAAAATTTGGGTATCATTCTTTTAGTTATCCAAGATAGAATCGCTTTCTGAAAATTTATAAAGAAAAAAACCGCTTGGCAACTAAATAAAAAAACATAGGATGAATAAGTGATTAAACTCAAAATTTCGAATTGCAAATTAGATCTAACAACTAATATCATTGATTTTAACGATAACTTTAGCCAGTTATTTAATACCAAACAAGGCACCCAACTTACATTTAGAGAAGTATTCAGTTTAAGCCCTAGATTCTTAGATGAGATAGAGATTGGGGACACAAAATCTTTTATCTTTTTTTGTAATTCTAAGATAAATAATGCAACAAAAAATAATTCATTATTACTTATGTATATAGCCGTAGAAAAAAATCATAATAGTTACATTATAAAGATAACTAATTGGTTAAACTGGCTTCATAATATAAGCGCTTCTCTTGAAACATCTTATTCACTAATTAGTGAGTTTAACAATTACACGCAACAAGATGACTTTAATACTATCTCAGATACTGGTTCTTCCAAAGCTCTACAAACATTACTTACATACTTACCAAATAAATCAAGTAATAATATTAATCAAATATCTTTATATGAATATAACCTTAATAATACCGAAGTTGCCAATATCTTTAAAAGTGATAAGGTGGTAAATATAAAAGTTAAAGATGAGATTTATATTCCATATACGACCTTAACTAGAAACATGGTCGCCCCAATTAAACATGATACATTTTTACTATCAGTAATTAACGCTGTTCATTAAATGTAGTCTACAACCATAAAAATGGTGCGTTGTAGCGAAAATTTATTGTTCAATTTAGTTGATTTTAGTGTAGAATTAACCTCTTTGGTTAATAACAATAAGGTTTAAAATATGAAGCTACAAACTTTCTCATCTAACTCATTGCAAGTTGAAGCTATTTTTGACAGCGTCTTAGGTAATATTAAACAACTTCTAAAAAACAAACAAAATATTCTTATTGCTCTTTCAGGTGGGCGTAGCCCAATACCATTACTCGAAAAACTAAGCAATGCCGAACTAGACTTTTCAAAAATAACCTTTACCTTAGTTGATGAACGAATAGTTCCAACAGATAATAAAGATAGCAATGAACATTTACTTAAAACTTATTTACTTAAAAACAATGCAAAAAATGCAAGACTAATTGGATTAGTTGACACAGACTTAAATAATGAAAAGATACTGACAGATGCAAATAATAAAATAGCAAATATAGATTTAGCTATTCTTGGGATGGGTGAAGATGGGCATACAGCATCTATTTTCCCATGTTCTAAAGAATTAAATAAGGCACTACATGATAATAGTAATTACGTAATTACTAACCCAGAAACAGCACCATACAGTAGAATAAGTCTAACGTTAAATGCTCTAATTAATATTCCAGTATTAATCCTAAGCATTAATGGCGGCACTAAGCTAAAAGTCGTAACCGAGGCAAATAAAGGTGACAATCTTAACTACCCTATAAGTTACGTTTTAAGCCGTAGACCAGATACAGAAACCTTTTGGTATGAGTAGGAAGAATAATATGTCAACAAAATCATTTCCTCGTCTAATTGCCGATATTGGCGGCACTAATGCACGATTTAGTATCGAAATTAGTCCATATAAGTATGAATCGACAATTGTTTTAGAGTGTAGAAAGTTTAAAACCTTAGCTTTGGCTGTTATCGAGTACCTTACCTCAGTTAATATGATAGGTAAAGTACACCATGCTGCTCTTGCATTACCTACACCTGAAGTTGACGATATACTATTTATGGTCAATAGCCCATGGCACGGACAATCAATGTCCAAAACTAAAAAAGAAACCGGTCTAGATAGTATATTATTCTTAAATGACTTTCATGCTCTAGCGCTATCAATACCGCACATTGATAAAGAACACCTTGTTAGAATCGGTGGCACAGATGAGCCAGACCCTAATAAACCAATGGCAATTATTGGCCCTGGAACTGGGCTTGGGATGGCAACATTAGTTAAGCACCCAATTGAAGGTTATTTTTCGATACCTGCGGAAGGTGGACGCTCTAGCTTCCCTGCGGTAAATCAAGAAGAAGTTGAATTATGGGAGTTTTTACATAAACGCTTCAATCACGTTTCAGCTGAACGTTTTCTCTCTGGCCCTGGCTTACAGCTAATTTATGAAGCAGTCTGTGAATTCAAACGTATAAACATAAAAAGCATCCCACAGCCATCAGAAATTACTGAATTAGGTCAAAAAGGTAATTTGGTATGCACTAGAACTTTAGAGATTTTCTGTCGCATTTTAGGCACTATTGCATCAAATCAAGCGGTAATGATAAATGCATTTGGTGGTGTTTATATTGGCGGTGGAATAGTACCACGGATTTTAGATTTCTTTATCGCTTCAGACTTTAGAGCCCGCTTTGAAAGTAAAGGACGCTATCGTCCGTTTTTAACCAAAATGCCTGTTTTTGTAATTACCGATCACTTTCCGGCGTTTTTAGGTGCAAGTTATGCTCTTGATGTATATCTAAACAAAGGCTATATACCTTGAAATAAACTTAAACATCCTATACTAGGTGCTGTAATATAAGCTAAAAGGCACCAATAATTACTATAACTCCAATTAAAACCTGTAACCTATTCGAGTAACTATTAAGGGATGTAACTACCTTAATTCGTTACAGACTACTATTCTACTTAAATAAGTGTCCTTGCTTTATTCAACTATTGTACACTTTCTTTTATATAATTTTATAAACTCTTGATATAAGCTGAATAATTCATCATCTTTTAAAGATTCAAGATGTTTATTAATAGTTAATTTATCGTTACGTTTTAAAGGCCCTGTTAGGGCATTATCTATATCATCGTTTATATTTTTAATAGTCTGATGCATAATTGGTAACATTATTTTAAAATCCATTTTTAGTTGAGTTTCAAATCTATGTTTTACTTCTTGCCATAAAATAGTTGTAAAGTTATTAGCAATGGCACATATGGCATGATAATATGTTTTATTACTAGGATCTATATAATACCATTTTTACTATTTAAGTTTTCAGATATACACACCTGCAAGTCTCC